>JBAXCW010000284.1:0-1959 GCA_037141275.1 Actinomycetes bacterium | reverse complement strand
AGTGTCTTGTGCGGATCCCCAAGTTGCGACAGCAACGACTTGATCCGCCCCAGCTCAAAACGCATTCCAAACAGTTCCCGCTCGATCAGGAAGCTGGTCGCCTCAGCGGGCGACCATGCGGCATCTGTCACAGCGCCTCAAGCTCCTTCTGGATCCGCTCGACCTTCTCCCGCTCTCCCGCAACAACATCAGCGGGTGCCCTGGAAACAAAGCCATCGTTACTCAGCTTCTTCTGCAACGCAGCAAGCTCAAGCTCAAGCGCCTTGCGCTGACGATCCACGCGCTCCTGCGCTGCTGCTGGGTCAATGGCACCGCCTTCGAGAACCTCTAGAACACCGCCAGCTACCGGGAGGGTTGCAACGACCGGGGCATCAGCGGCAGTGAGATCAAGCCGGGCAAGGCGGGCAACCTGTTCAAGCACTGGATCAAGAGCGGGCGCATTGAGCCTTGCCGCCAGCTTCCCTCCAGCTGGAACGGAGGCAGCATCGCGCCAACCCCTCACATCCTGGACGGTCTCAATCAGACTGCCGATCAGCGCCTCGGCCTCGGCGTCAGCTCGCTCTGGCGCTGCGTTAGGCGCACTGTGGGCGGCCAGCATGCCCTCAGACCCAGGCAGGTGCGGCCAGAGGGTCTCAGTCACGAAAGGAATCACAGGGTGGGCCAGAACCAGCGTCTCGCTAAGCACGAAGAGCAGGTTCGATGCCAGGGCTGCCTGGTCGCCCTCGGCGTCTTCCGCAAATCTAGGCTTGACCAGTTCGAGGTACCAGTCACACAGCTCGCCGTAAACAAAGTCATAGAGCGCGAGGGCCGCGTGCGACATGTCGAACGCCTCAATCCGAGCGCGGATGTCAACCCGGGCAGCCTCCAACCGGGAGAGAATCCAGCGGTCCTCAATGGTCTCTGGGCGTGGTTGGGCGACGGTTCCCTCTGGGATCAGACTCAGTCCGAATCGCACGGCGTTCCAGAGCTTGTTGGCCAGCTGCTGGCCTTGCAGAACCTTCTCGGCTGAATAGCGGACGTCCTGCGTGCTGCTCATGGCCAGCAGCCCGAAGCGGACCGCGTCAGCGCCGTGCTTGTCAATCTCAATCAGGGGATCAATGCCAGTCCCGAGCGACTTGCTCATCCTGCGCCCGTCGGGCGCCTGAATCACAGAGTGGACATAGACATCGGAGAACGGAATCTTCCCCGTGAACTCAATGCCCATCATCACCATCCGTGCAACCCAAAGGAAGAGAATGTCTCTCGCGGTCGACAGAACGTTGGTTGGGTAGAACGCCTTCAGCTCAGGTGTGTCGTCTGGCCATCCAAGAGTCGCAAACGGCCAAAGTGCTGAGGAGAACCAAGTGTCAAGGACATCCTCGTCTTGGACCCAACCGTCGCCTTCCGGAGCCTCCATTCCAACGTGAATGTCATCGCCCCGATACCAAACGGGAAGACGATGCCCCCACCAAAGCTGGCGCGAGACACACCAAGGGCGGATGTTCTCCATCCAGTCGATGTAGACCCGTCCCCAGCGGTCCGGGTGGAACTTCACTTCGCCATTGCGGACAACCTCAGTCGCAGGTTTGGCCAGCTCGTCCATCTTCATGAACCACTGGAGGGAGATCAGCGGCTCAATGCGCTCGCCCGAACGGTGGGAGAAGGGCACAACGTGCGTGTAGTCCTCGACCCCGCGGATCAGACCGAGCGCCTCAAGGTCCTTGATGACCTCTGCTTGAGCCTCGCTGGCTGTCATCCCTGCGTAACGGCCAGCGTCGTCACTCATGCGCCCGTCCTCGCCGATTACACCCAGCTCTGGGAGCTTGTGGCGGCGTCCGATCTCAAAGTCATTCGGGTCATGGCCTGGAGTGATCTTCAAAGCCCCCGTGCCGAAATCGAGCTTGACGTAATCGTCCGCGATGATCGGGATCAGACGGTCAGAAAGTGGAAGCGTGACCTCCTTGCCGATCAGGTGCTTGT
>JBAXCW010000283.1:0-1969 GCA_037141275.1 Actinomycetes bacterium | reverse complement strand
ATGTGATGGTTGGGCACCAGGCGGACAATCTTCCTCCGCATGCTGAGCTTGTCTACAGCTCGGCTGTCGGCGCGGACAACCCAGAACGGACTGCAGCGGCCGCCACAGACCAGACTCAATTGCATCGCAGTGAGCTACTTGCCGAACTCACGCGACTGAAGCCGACCATTGCTGTGACCGGGACACACGGCAAGACGACCACTTCGGCCATGGTTCTTGCGGCGCTTGAGGGGGCAGGGCTTCGTCCGGGATGGGTGATTGGAGCTCAGCTGGCCGGGGGAAGGCCATCAGCAGGCTGGGGGTCGTCTCCGTGGCTGGTGGTGGAAGCGGACGAATCAGACCGATCGCTGCTCGCTCTTGATGCTCAGATCGCAGTGGTCACCAACTGCGAGTTAGACCACCACGCGACCTACTCATCCCTTGATGACCTCCGGTCAACTCTGACCGAGTTTCTTGCTCGTGCCGAGAGCGCTGTCATCTGGGATCAACCCGACCTTGTTGAGCTGGTGCCGAGCGGAACCACCGCCTATCCATACGACGCACTTGCCCCTGGAAGTGAGGCTGGGCAGGCGGAGTTCACGTGGAGAGGTGCAAGGGTCAGACTCGGCGTACCTGGGCTGCACAACGCAGTGAACGCATCAGGAGCGCTTCAGGCTGCTGCACTTACTGGCGCGGATCCCGACGGTCTCGTAAGTGGGATTAGGTCATTCGGTGGAACCGCGAGGCGGTTTCAGGAGATTGGGTTGTCCGCGACGGGAGCAAAGGTCGTTGACGACTACGCGCATCACCCAACCGAGGTTGCGGCAACGATCCAGGCGGCTAGGTCCCTCAATCCCGAGCGGGTTCTCATAGCGTTTCAGCCACACCTATTCTCACGAACGCAGGAACTGGCTGATGAATTCGGCGCCGCGCTAGCTGCCGCGGACGTTGTCTTTGTATCGGATGTCTACGCAGCGCGTGAGGTGGCCGCGGACTTTCCTGGGGTGGACGCGAGCATGCTCGTCGCGAGCGCAGGAACGCTCCACTCGGGTGGGAAGGCGACGGCGTCCGGTGGACTTGCGCAGACTCAGGCAGCACTTGAAGGGGAGCTCCGGGCAGGAGACCTTGTTTTGCTGATGGGAGCAGGGGACATCGGAACGATTGCCCACGGGCTGGTGGTCTCGTGACGGCGGCTAGTCCTAGACGTTTGGCTCTGTCTGAGCCCATGGACGGCTACACCACCGTTAGAACAGGTGGGACCGCGGAGTACTTCGCTAGGTGTGGTTCCACTGAGGAGCTGGCTGAGGCCCTTGCCTGGGCGGCTGCTGGGTCCCACGCATTGCATGTTCTTGGCTCGGGGTCCAACCTTCTAGTTGCTGATGAGGGAGTTTTGGGGTTGGTAATCAAGCTGGACCGTGAGCTTGCGAGGATCGAGATCAGCGGACCTCAGGTTACGTGCGGAGGTGGAGCGAGGCTTCCAAGCGTGGCGGCCAAGGCTGCGGCAGCTGGGCTGACCGGAATTGAGTTTGGGGTGAGCATCCCGGGAACAGTCGGCGGGGCAGTTCGAATGAACGCAAACGCTTACGGGGGAGACCTAGCGCGCACTCTCGAATGGGTGGAGGTTGTGACAGCAGCCGGTGTTGAGCGCAGGACACCTGACTCATTTGATTTTCAGTATCGACGTTCCAATCTGATCTCGGGCGAGGTTGTTTCGGGTGCTGGGTTCACACTCGAGCCCACCGATCCGGAGGCCGCCAAGGCGGCTCTCGCGGGTCTGCGAGAGCAGCGCAAGGAGACCCAGCCCTGGGGTGTCAAGACATTCGGGTCAACGTTCAAGAACCCCGACAAGGAATTATCCGGGGGCAGGTCAGCTGGGCAGCTGCTTGATGCGGCTGGCTGTCGCGACCTTCGCGTCGGAGGGGCTGGGTTCTCGGAGAAGCACGCAAACTTCATCCAAGTCGATGACCACGGATCAGCCGACGACGTGTAC
>JBAXCW010000282.1:0-1972 GCA_037141275.1 Actinomycetes bacterium | reverse complement strand
TCAAGTGGGTCCTCGTAGTGGAGATCCCCAGTGCAGACCGCCCTGAACGCGGCCGCGTCCCTTCCCGACCAAGCGGCCTCCCATGCGTCGATCAGAGGTTCGGTCTCCACAACCACGAATCGTATCCCCGAGCGGTGGTGCCACACTGCAGCGGTGGACCAACAGCCATCCAGCGACCCAGTCAGCCCGCCACGCCCGCCACGCAAATCAGCTGAGGAGCGCAACGCGGACTTGCGAGCAACCCTTGAGCCACTCGCTCCCGGAGAACGGCCGGGGGCTGTGACGGTGGCCGCCATTGTCTCGACTCTCCTCGCCACAACGAACCTCGGCCTGATGCTGGCCAACCTCAACAGCAGTGGCGGCACTGCCCGGCCTGCGACGGGAATCGTGTTTGCCGTGCTGCTCTACGCAGCCGCAATCGGAATGTGGAAGGGCCGCTATGGGGCCGTACTGGGCTTCGAAGCCTTCCTGGGAATCACGCTTGTCTTCTCAGCCCTTTCCATCATCGTGGCGTCCAACCTGCTCGGCTTCCTGCTGCCATTTGTGATCTTGACTTTCGGCGGCACACTGTTCTGGAAGCTGATCCGAGCGATGGGCCGCATCCAAGCCCAAACGCACACCAAATCCCGGCCTTAACTTCTAGCCATGTTCCTTCGCTAGTGTCCGGGGCAATGGCAGACGAGTTTGATCTGATCGTTGTTGGCTCCGGCCCGGGCGGCTACGTCGCTGCAATCCGCGGTGCCCAACTCGGCCTCAAGACAGTTGTCATCGAGCGCGACCACATTGGTGGCCGTTGCCTCAACAAAGCCTGCATCCCAGCAAAGGCTGTCCTGCGTGTAGCTGACGTCCTCACCGAAGTGCGCGAGGCAGGCGACTATGGGATTGAAGTCTCAGAGCCAAAGGTCGACCACGCCAAGGTCGCTGAGCGCCGTAACTCCGTGATCAGCACGCTCACCGGGGGCGTCGATGGCCTGATGAAGAAGAACGGGATTGAAGTCATTGAGGGCGCCGCAGTCCTGACGGGTAACGGTGCACTCAAAGTCGGCGACCGCGAGCTGACCGCAAAGAGAATTGTCCTGGCAACCGGGTCCGTCCGCAAGCCACTCCCCGGCCTTGACTTCGGCGAGGGCATTGTCGGAACGGAAGAGGCATGGGCTCTAGACGCACCACCAGCAAGGCTTGCCGTCGTTGGTGCGGGAGCAAGCGGTGCTGAGATCGCCTCCGCTTACGCGCGCCTTGGAAGCACCGTGACTTTGATTGAAGCGATGGACCGCGTTCTCCCCAGCGAGGATGCTGATGTCAGCAAGGCTGCTGGTCGCGGATTCAAGAAGCAAGGCATTGACGTCCTGACCGGCAACCCCGTCTCGGACGTTGAGTCGGCTGGTGGTGTCACAACCCTCACGGTTGGCGACAAGAAGGTCGAAGCCGACCTTGTGGTCATCGCCGCAGGCCGCGGACCCGACGTTGAGGGTCTTGGGCTTGACGTTGCCGGCATCAAACTTGACGACCGTGGCCTGATTGATGTCGATGGTGCTCAGCGCACCTCAGTTGAGGGCATCTGGGCAATCGGCGACCTCGTAAGGGGTCCAGCCCTGGCACACAAGGCTTCCGACGAAGGCATCGTCGCCGTTGAGGACTCAACGGGCATGGCAACACACCCGATTGCCCTCACGGACATTCCACGCGCAACCTTCTGCACTCCAAACGTTTCCTCGTTCGGCCTGACCGAAGCACAGGCCAAGGAAGCCGGCTACGACGTTGTGGTCGGCAAGGTCCAGTACGGCGCTGTTGGAGCTGGCACCGTCTACGGCGACCGCACCGGGATCGTCAAGATCGTCGGCGACCGCAAGTACGGCGAACTGCTTGGTGGTCACATCTGCGGCGCCAAGGCACCGGAGCTGATTCAGGAACTTGTCAACGCAAAGGCGCTTGAGGGCGGATACCCCGAGATCGCACGCATCGTCCATGGGCA
>JBAXCW010000281.1:0-1975 GCA_037141275.1 Actinomycetes bacterium | reverse complement strand
GGGGATACATAGTCAGTCGTGCCGATCACACGACCGTCCGCCGTCAGGCCGTCCTCGTCAATGTTTCGCGCAATTCCAAAGTCAGTCACCTTCGCGCGGCCTTCAATGTCGATCAGGACATTCTGGGGCTTTACGTCACGGTGCACGATCCCGGCCTGGTGCACGGCAGTTAGTCCGCGGGCGATTTCGATCGCATAGGCGATCGCTTCTGAGACATCAAGTCTTCCGTTGCGTTGAATTCGATCCTTGAGGGTCTCTCCATCAACGAACTCGAGAACTATGTACGGGATACCTTGGTCTTCGCCGGCGTCGATCACTCCCACTAGATGAGGGTCGCTGAGCGACGCAACTGCGCGTGCCTCCCGACGGAAGCGTTCAAGGTGATCGGCATCAGCAGCAGTACTGCGGTGCATCAGCTTGACTGCGACCGGCCTTCGAAGCTTCTCGTCTAGTGCGCGGTGGACGGTTGACATGCCTCCCGAGCCGACTTGAGTTTCAAGGCGGTAGCGCCCGCCGATCAGTGTGCCGTCAAGGTGCGACACGGGGTGGGTCAGCTACCCCGCAGTCCCGTCTCGTCGCCGACAATGCCCAGGCCAGGAACCGTCACGGCGCCCGACTCTGCGGTGACTTCGCCGATTACACGGGTCCCTGGGTGATGCGGGTTCAGCATCGCGACGGCTTCCTCGGCTTCGTCTGCGGCGATCGTCACCGCAAACCCACATCCCATGTTGAATACCTCGTACATCTCGTGGACGGGAACGGCGCCCCGCTCAGCGATCAGTCCGTAAACAGGCTGTGGCTCAAGAGGGCTGTCAATTCGGTAGCCAACGCCTTTGCCAAGCCGCAGCAGATTGAGCAGCCCGCCCCCGGTCAGATGGAAGAGCCCTGTTGGCGCAAGGTCGGAGCGGAGGAGTTCTAGCGCAGCACGGACATAGATCGCCGTTGGAACCAGCAGAGCCTCCGCCAAGCTGGCACCCCCGAGTACCTCCGGGCGCTCGTGAGGATCACCGTTCTCCAACAGGGCCTTCCGCGCAAGGGTTAGACCATTGGAGTGGACGCCACTCGACGGCACTCCGATCAGTACCTGCCCGGGAGCGATCCCCGTGCCGTCAATTATGTTCTTCAGGTCCACGGTCCCAACGGCTGCCGCGCAGAGGTCGAAGCCTTCTGGCGACGGGTGGCCGCGAATCAGTTCAGGAATCTGGGCTAGTTCTCCACCTGGGATTTCGACGCCAGCAAGGTCAGCGCCACGGCGAAGGCCTTCAGCGATTGCGCCAAGGCGCTCGGGGTCGGACTCCTCAACGGCGAGGTAATCAACGAGTGCGATTGGCTCCGCGCCAACGCAGACAAGGTCATTGACATTCATCGCGACACAGTCAATGCCAACGCTGTCAAGCATCCCGAGCTGCTCGGCAATCACGAGTTTGGAACCCACACCGTCAGTGCAGATAGCCAAACCGAGCGTGTCGGTCAGCTTCAGTACCGCGGCGAAGTGGCCGGGTAGCGGAACTACGCGGGAAGGTGAGCCGGTGTTGATGCGCCCGAGAACAGACACGATCGCCGCGACACCGGCATCGGCCTCGCGAACATTGACTCCAGCATCTGAGTAAGCATCGCTCATTGGTGGCCATCATCGCCGGTCGTGCGGATACGCAGAACCGCGAGGGCCGCGAGGGTGGTGCGCCAGAGTGCCCATGGCCACAGCCGGCCGCCAAGTTCACTGCGCGTGGCGAGTGGCCTGGCGATCAGCGCAGAAGCAAAACTGCCAGCCGCTGCAATAGCCAGCGCGGGCATGTCTTCCCGCGGAAGTCCTTCGCGCGCGAGCTGGATTCCCTCAAGGGAGGCAGCGGCAAGCGATGCGCTCACGAGGCCCGAGCGGGACAGCCGAGCGGAGGGACCACGTCCGAAGCCGAGCCATCTTGCCGCGGAGATCGACATCGCACTGCGGCTGATGCCAGGCCAGATCGCCAGTGCC
>JBAXCW010000280.1:0-1992 GCA_037141275.1 Actinomycetes bacterium | reverse complement strand
ACTCCCTCGCCTTCCTTGCCACCGGGGGGCAACGCGTCATCTATGACGCCGAGCACTTCTTTGACGGCTGGGCCGACGACCGTGATTACGCACTCGAGTGCGTGCGTGCGGCTGTTAGAGGTGGGGCCGAGACCGTAGTTCTGTGCGATACCAATGGCGCGACGCTCCCGACTCAAGTAGCTGAGGCTGTGGCAGCCGTTTGCGCTGAGGTTGCGGGACAAGTGAAGGTAGGAATCCATTGCCACAACGACCTTGAGTGTGGTGTGGCCAACTCCCTTGCAGCAGTAGAGGCTGGAGCGGCCCATGTTCAGGGCACTATCAACGGGATCGGTGAGCGCTGCGGGAACGCGAATCTGGTTTCTGTCGCTGCCAACCTTGAGCTGAAGATGGGGATCAGGTGCCTTCCGGCTGGCCATGTGACCTCGCTTACCCGCGTGTCCCACTTTGTGGACGAGATCTGCAACAGGGTTCCAAACCCTGCCCAGGCCTATGTCGGGCGGAGCGCGTTTGCTCACAAGGGCGGAATGCATGTGGCCGGGGTTATGGAGGACGCGAAAACTTTCGAGCACGTTGATCCTGAGGCTGTTGGTAACCACCGCGAGCTGCTCGTTGGTGAGCTCTCGGGGAAGGGGACCATCCAAGCCCGAGCGGAACTGATGGGACTTCAGCTCGATGACGAGACCGCTGGAAGGCTGGTCGAGACTGTCAAGGAGCACGAGCACGCCGGCTACCACTATGAGGCCGCGGACGCATCTCTAGAACTGATGATCCGGAAGGAAACTGGTGGCTTTGAGCCACTGTTTGAACTTGAATCATGGCGCGTAATTGTCGAGAAGCTCGCTAAGGGTGGAGTCAAGACCGAGGCCACCGTCAAGGTGATTGTCAACGGCGAGCGCCAGGTGAGCACGGCTGAGGGCAACGGTCCAGTCAACGCTCTAGATACAGCACTGAGGGCAGCAGTTGGTCAAGTTCACCCTGAGTTGGAGCGGATCGATCTGGTCAACTTCAAGGTTCGGATACTTAACGAGAATCGCGGCACTGACGCGGTTACTCGCGTGCTGCTCGATGCTACGGACGGGGAGAATGTCTGGGGTACCACGGGTGTTTCCCCGAATGTGATCGAGGCTTCATGGGAGGCTCTCGTGGACTCTCTGGAGTACGGCATGCAGCCGGTTCTCCGCGGTCCAGGGGACTGAGTCGGCCTTGTCTGCCGACAGTCCCATCCCTCTCGCGAGGCCGGTAATCGGACCCGAGGAGGAGGCTGCGGCGGTTGAGGTTCTACGGTCGGGGCAGCTCAGCCTTGGGCCCAAGACGGTTGAATTTGAGCGGCGGTTCGCTTCACGGCTGGGCACGGAACACGCGGTGGCGGTGTCCTCAGGCACGGCTGGGCTTCATCTCGCGCTGAATGCGGCTGGAGTAGGCCCAGGTGACGAGGTGATTACTTCCCCATTCTCGTTTGTTGCGTCTGCGAACGCGATTCTCTACACGGGTGCCAAGCCTGTCTTTGTTGACGTTGACCCAGTCAGTCTGACTGTCAAGCCCGAAGCGGTCGCCGCCGCGATTACGGAGCGAACCGCGGCGTTGCTTCCGGTTGACATCTTCGGCATGCCGGCCCGGGTTGACCTTTTGGAGAACCTGCAATTGCCAATTGTCCAAGACGCGTGTGAGGCTCTCGGAGCGGTTGACTGCGACGGCGTGCCGGTCGGTGGACGGGGGCACCCAGCAGTTTTCGGCTTCTATGCCAACAAGCAGATGACGACAGGAGAGGGCGGCATGGTCACGTGCAATGACGAGGCCATCTGCGCGGTCATTGGAAGCGAGCGGAACCAAGGTCGTGCGGTGGATATGGGGTGGCTCGATCACGATCGGCTTGGGTACAACTACCGTCTCAGCGAGATCGCTTGCGCGATTGGGATTGTTCAGCTCGGCCGTCTCGACGGAATGCTCTCCATGCGGGCTAAGGTCGCCGAGCTCTATGCCGACGCGCTTTCC
>JBAXCW010000279.1:0-2005 GCA_037141275.1 Actinomycetes bacterium | reverse complement strand
CTCGCAGCCTCCCCCAGGTACGCAGAGGGGCTTGATCCCCTCAAAGTGGATGTACGAGAGGTAGCCTGCAACAGCGATGCCGACCAGAGTGAGCGCAAGAATCAGACGGCGCAGACGCCGCTCGGTCACTTGGTGAGCGCTACGTCGAACTGCGTGGTGAACGAACTTGGCTGACTCAGATCGCCGGTCGGAGAGAGAGTCCCCAACTTGGTGCCCGTCTTGCCGAACAGGAATGACGGCGTACCCGTGAAGCCGTTGGCACTGAATTCAGCGTCGTTCCTGTCGAAGATCTTCGACCAAGCGGGCAACTTCGCGGCCTTAGTGGCCTTTGCGGAGTTAAGTCCTGGAATGGCGTTGCCCAGCGAAGTCAGGTAGTCAGGTGTCGCATAGACGCTGGCTTCGTCCTGTTGGTTGTAATACCAAAGCTCAACGAAGTTGATCCCCTTGCGTTGCAGACCTGCGGCCTGTGCAAAGCGGGCGGCGTTCTCGGAATCGGGAGTTCCAGAAGTGTTGCCGTCGAGGAAGTGGAGAAGGCGGATCTCGAACTTCAGCTTGCCGGTCCTGACGTAGTCCTTGATGATCGTCGGCAGCGAATTCACGTCGAACTGCCTACAAACTGGGCACTTCAAGTCGCCAAACTCAACGAGTGTCAGCGGTGCCGTCGCCTTACCGATGACCAGCCCTGCCTGTGGAATCCCGGCCAGGTTGGTTTGGATCTCAGCGGCGCCAGTCAGGTTGGCCGAGCTCGTCTTGGAGGACGACCCGCCCCCAGCTACGAGCACGATGACAACAACGATTGCGATTGCTACTACGAGGATGCCCCCGAACTGCCAGAGGCGCTTGTTGCGATCTGCGGATGCCTGGTCAGCCTGCGTGGCTTGCTGACGGGCTGCGCGCGCAGCATCCTGCTTTTCGGTCTTGGTCTGGCGTGGCTCGTTAGTTGACATACGCAAAAGAATAGGGCAGTTGCGGTGGCCAGACACAAGTGCCCCCTCGAGGTGCCGTCAACGTCGGTGATCGCCCATAAGATTGCCGGCGTGAGGAGAGCCGCAACCATCGCCCTCGCATGCCTGCTGGGCGGACTTCTCTCACTCCTTGTTTTCAACGAAGGCCTGACCTACGACCCGGCTGCTTGGGTTGTCTGGGCTGCCGAACTACCTCACCGCACCATGGGACTCGGTTCTGGTCCTTCATGGAAACCCTTCCCAGTGCTCGTTACTGCCCCCTTTGCGTTGGTGTCGTGGAACTTCGGTGGGAATGCGTGGTTGGTGATTGTGCGCACCTCATGCCTTGTCACGACCGTCCTTCTCTGGCGGATGGCCAGCCGGACGGTTGACAGTGCCAATCGCCCTTGGTCTGCTGAACCAGCTGCCCTGACTGCCGGCCTAATCGCGGCCACAATCCCGTGGCTCAACCCGTCGTGGCTTCAGTTCGCGCTGGCAGGCGCATCCGAACCAGTAATGATGGCCCTCCTCCTCTGTGCCGTGGAAGCCCACTTGGCCCAACATCGCCGGGTAGGCGTCCTGCTTGGCGTCGCGGCGGGGCTGATCCGGCCAGAGGTCTGGCTGATGCTCGCCATTTACGGGTTGTGGCTGATTCGCAAAGACACGCTCCGGGCGGTGCCACTCCTCGTGGTTGGTGCCGCCGTGCAGCTTGCTGGCTGGCTTGGCATCCCTTGGCTGGCGGGAAGTGATCCCCTCCAGGCAACTCACCGCGCCAGGGTCTATGTGGACCAAGCCGTCTCAGTCGATGAGTTCCTACGCCGGGTTCTAGCGGAGCTGTCCTGGCCCGCATGGACGCTGATCGCCTTTGGGGTTGTTGCCAGCTTCCGCATTGGCGGCAACCTCCTCAGGGTCTTCACAGCCGCAG
Source organism: Actinomycetes bacterium (assembly GCA_037141275.1). GTDB lineage: Bacteria > Actinomycetota > Thermoleophilia > Solirubrobacterales > Solirubrobacteraceae > WLNJ01. Next base: position 136 of record JBAXCW010000279.1, on the reverse strand, counting down.
GGCTTGGCTGGCTCGGCGTGTCCATTGTGATGACCGAGGCGGGCTACTCGGGAATAGCGCGGTATGCGGTGCCCGGGCTGATCATTCTCTGTATTACCGCAGGGGCCGGTGCTGGGTTTGTCGTCACGCTGTTACC
>JBAXCW010000278.1:0-2017 GCA_037141275.1 Actinomycetes bacterium | reverse complement strand
CGTAGTGGCCAGGTCGAGACTGCTTCCAGCGTCTCGAGTCTGCGCGAGCGTAAAAACGGCGGTGCTGGGGCCAAGGTCGATCACCCACCCAGTGTCAAGCTCCGTTACTTCTGCCATCCAGCATCCCTCGCGGCCGAGGTTGCCGCCTCGAGTACATCCGCCTGACTGGCCTGCTCGTTGTCGAGAAAATAGTCCAGTCCGGCGCTGACACCCACCCCCACAAGAGGACCCTCTGGAATCCCAGCAGCCATGAGCTCTTTCCCGCTCACAGGGCTCTTGACAAAGCGCAGCTCACCAAGCCAGAGGGAGGCGCGGTCTCCAACGGAGGTCGTTGACGCTAGGGCCACCACTTCAGGTGCCCAGCCGGAACAGGCTTGGACAATCTCGGAGGGACGTGTAGCTGCCTCGAGACCATTAAGGAGGCCGCTTGGGTCAATCGCCTGTCGTGCTAGGTCAGTCAAGTCAGCGCCCAACCCCAGGTCAGTAATCAGATCGGCCCGGGCCGCGCTCAGAGGCCCGGCCTGCCACCAGACGGCAGCAACCCTAACCCGTGACTGGTCGAGATCCGCCCAGCGATCAGCCATGTCGGCCAGCTGCGGGATCCCTAGCCCAGACCCACCTACCGAAGCGAGCAGCCCATGAAGCGCTGCACTGGCAATGGCCGCAGCAGGCTCGCTGGCATCAATTGTCCGCAGCAGCTCTGTTCCCAACCGACTCGCGCTGACTCCCTCGAGGAACTTCCCAGCAACGGCAGCCTGTGCCAGCACGAGCGTCTCGGACTCCGGAGTAAGACCACATCTTCCGGCATATCGCGCCATTCGCCAAAGCCGCGTTGGATCGTCCACAAAGCTGCGATCGTGAAGCACCCGAAGCAGCTTGGCATCCAAATCTGCCCAGCCGAGTTCAGCTGCGGGCCAATCCCCGGGCTCACGTGAGCCCAGCGGCATTGTGAGCGCGTTGACTGTGAAGTCGCGTCTCAGGAGGTCCTCGTCTAGCGGGGCAGGCTCAACCTCTGGGAGCGCCCCAGGGTGCTCATAGGTCTCGCGCCTCGCAGACGCAAAGTCAACTCGTCCCCAGTCGAAGTCGCAGGTGGCAGTTAGAAAACGCTCGTGTCTCTCCAGACAAACAAAGCCGAGCGAGTCGACAAGGTCAAGCGCGTTTCCCAGAACCAGCACATCCAGCTCAACCGGGGGCAGTCCAAGCGCCATGTCTCGCACGCATCCACCGACAAGCAGACACTGATCAGCGCGATCCCCGAGGGCAGCCGAGAGGGCCGCGACCCACGAATCATCGTTGGCTTGAGAGAGCGCCTTGGCTTTTAGTTGGGAAATGCTCATGTGTTCCATTGTCGCCCTCGTTACCATCGTTCGCAATGGACGGGCACGATAATCCCAACTTCAAACGCCGCCGAATCCTCTTCGGGGCCGCTTCCCTAGGTCTCGCGCTGATTGCGGTGGTGGCATGGCTGACCTTGCGCGACCCTGGTGATGTAAGTAACACCAAGGCAACCTTCACGACAACCGCAGCGGTCAAGCCCAGGCTCCCCTCCGATGTTTCGTGGCCAATGTACGGATATGACTCGGCGCGAACCAAGTGGTTTAGAACTCGATCGCAGCTTGGACCGCCGTACCACAGGATGTGGAGCTACCGGGGGAAGAAAGTGCTCGAGTTCAGTCCTGTTGTAGGCCCTACTGGTCTCTACCTGCTTGACAATGGCGCGACGGTGAGGCGGATCAACAAGCAGACCGGCAAGCAGATCTGGCGTCGAGGACTGGGCTCGTTGGCTGCATCGTCTCCAGCCCTTCCAGGTGACGGACGTGTCTATGCGGTCACGCTCCTCACGTCACAAGGGTCAGGTCATGGCTCGGCCACGGCACTAGACGCATTAACGGGTAAAACGATCTGGTCCCGACAGCTCCCGAGCCGGGCGGAATCATCGCCATTGATCTCAGGAAATCGAATGATCTTCGGCACAGAATCCGGAACGGTCTTCTGCCTCAATAAGGCCAATGGGCAT
>JBAXCW010000277.1:0-2044 GCA_037141275.1 Actinomycetes bacterium | reverse complement strand
GTCAAAGTAGACAGCGTTGTCAAAGAACAGCTGTGTAACGAGGAGATCCGTGCCAGCAGTGACCTTCTCGGCGAGATGCGCAAGGTCGTCCTCTGGGCTGGTCGCAGCAACATGGGTTTCCGGGAAGCAGGCTGCGCCAATTGCGAACTGTGGGTATTCGCGGTTGATTAGCTCAACCAGCTCACTCGAGTAGCTCAAGCCACCTTCCGTTGCCGTCCAATCGCCGCCGTCGGGCATGTCACCACGGAGGGCGAGGACGTTCTCAACGCCAATATCAGAGAGTTTGTCCAGTGTTGCGCGGAGTTCATCAACGGTCGCTGCGACACAGGTGAAGTGGGCCATGGCCTCAAGCCCGTACTCCTTCTTGATTGTGTCAACAACCTCAAGGGTCTTATCGCGGGTAGAACCACCGGCGCCATAAGTCACTGAGACAAACGCAGGGTCAAGTTCGCGCAGGGCCGCAACCGCCTCGAGGAGGTTCTTTTCGCCCTCCTCAGTCTTGGGGGGGAAGAATTCGAATGAAAAGAGCGGCTCAGTGCGCTCTGCCAGCAGCGTGTCAATCCTCATATGAGGCGAAGTCTAAGCCGCAGCAGTTGCTTGCGACGCAGCGGGCGCTACCGCCCAACGTTCAACGGGCTCGCCGCCATCACGGACCACTTCGCCAAGGATGGCGAGGTGCGTCAGGTAAGCAAGAGTCTCAGGCAGGAACCAGCCGATCCGCGGCTCCTCAGGCATTCCCTCGTAGAGCAGGCTGGTGATCTCCCACGCGCTCAGCGGCTCTGTCGCAAGCGACGAGCGAATTGCGCGCAGACGGCCTTCGACGGCCGCCTTGTTGGCTGCCGCCAGCTCAGGGATCGCGTTGACGGGCTTGCCATGGCCGGAGAGGCAGAGACGAGCGCCAAGCGAGGCGACCTTGTCGAGTGACGCAAGGAACTCGCCCGCTGGGTCCGGGGTATAGCCCACGTCGTAATAGAGGGATACGCGTCCGAGGATGTGGTCGCCACTGAAGAGCAGGCGACCCTCAGGTTGATGCAGGACAACATGCGATGGCGCATGTCCCGGGGTCTCGATGACGTTGAGGTCTCCGAGGTCACTGGGGATGGTCATGCCTTCAACCAAGTCTCGGTCTGGCTCAAGTACCCGGTCAAAGCCCGAGTTCATTCCGCGGCGTGTTTCGCGCTGACGCTCGACTGCTTCGGTCGGCACTCCGCACAGCAGGGCGCGTGAGAGTCGGTAGTCCAGAGTGCCATCGGGGTCACTGACATATCCGCGCATGTGCTCAAGCGCTGGGTTGATCAGGATCTCTGCGCCAGTGCGGTCCTTGATTGACATGGCTTGACCTGCGTGGTCAGCGTGCGCGTGGGTACAGACAATGCGGTGGACCATGTCCACTGAGAGTCCGCACTGGTTGAGTGCGTCCTCAAGGTTGTCCATCGATTCCTCACTGTGAATACCGGTGTCAATCAGCAGCAGTCCGTCCCCGTCGGCAACAGCAAACGCATTGCCGTGCGGCACCAGAGGCCATGGCAGCGGAAGCTTCAGGCGCCAGAGGCCAGGAATGACCTTCTCGCCACGGCTCAGGTTCGGTTTGCGGGGTGTCGCGGACACGGATGCCCACGATAGAGCGACGCGCGCCCGGGCGCAGACCCAACCTGTCCCCAGCTTGGGATGCGCGGCCACTCATGACGACCTAGACTCCGAAAAGACCTAACTGGGAGGACGGGACATGAGCAGCAAGGACGCAGCAATCACTGAGGCACAGGCAGTAGCAATCAGTTACTTCGCGGCCGTTGCCGCACGCGATTCTGCGGGCATGGCTGCCTGCTGGGCCGATGACGGCGTGGACCACATCTTTGGCTTCGCTGATCTAAAAGGCCCAAAGGCCGTGGCGGACTACTTCGACGAACTTTTTGCGGCCTTCCCAGACCTTGAGATGAGCGTGGTTTCGACCACATCGGAAGCTGACCGCTGCGCTGTGCGCTGGCTGATGACCGGTACTTTCGCCGGACCTGGCAGCTTCCAAGGCGTGGACCCAACCGGTGCC
>JBAXCW010000276.1:0-2047 GCA_037141275.1 Actinomycetes bacterium | reverse complement strand
GTTCCGGGCAATCATGATTTTTAGCGTTCAGAGGCACAACAACTTCGCCTTCAACGACGCATTCTTCTACCACTCAGTGGCGGCAATGGTCGCCGACGGAAAGGGCTTCGCGACCCTCGATGGCCGGCCGTTTGGTCAGTGGCCGCCAGGCTACCCCTTCGTCCTCTCTGTCCTCTATCGATTCACGGGATCGACTCCGCTCGCCGGAGAGTTACTGAATGGGGTCATGGGGGCCGCAGCCGTGCCCCTCATCTACTCGATCGCCGAGCGCACGTTCGGGAGAACCGAGGCGAGAATCTGCGCTATCGGCACGGCCATCCTTCCTGCCCAGATCTTCTTCACTGACGTGCTCATGTCGGAGCCAATGTTCGTCCTGATCCTGCTGACAACCCTTTGGCTAATTGCGCACCGGGAACCGACAATTCAGACTGCCGCTCTGATCGGCGTGGTGATGGGGATCGCGACGCTCACACGAGGCGAAGGGCCGCTGATGCTCCTGATGCCCCTTGCGGCCTGGTTCCCTCGCCTCCCGCGTCGGGTTCTGCTCGAACGGCTAGGCGTTGTCCTTGGCGTCGCAATCCTCTGCGTTGTCCCTTGGACAATGCGCAACTACTCAACGTTCCACCGGTTCATACCTGTCAGTACAAACTTCGGTTCGACCTTCTGGTCGGGCCACAACTCGACAGCAACCGGCAAGCAGAGTTATCCGCCCCCATCGCTGACCGCACAGGCAGGTCCGTCCAATGGCCGTTTCTACCAAATCGATCAGAGCAAACTCCTCCAGAAGGACGCCACCAACTGGATCAAGGCCCACCCGTTGCAAGACCTAGCGCTAATACCTTGGCGCTTCCTGGGGCTAACGGAAGGCGACGGAGGATCTATCTACTTCTGGGTCAACAAGACCGGTGACGGGAAGAAGCCGCTCAGCCACGCTTGGGCAGATCGACTTGGGACGATCGCTGACATGGGCTGGTACGTCCTGTTGACTGCGTTCATTGCCTCTCTAGCCGTGTTCGGTCGCAGCGTGTGGCGGAATAGCGTCCTTCGGGCAATCCTGACTTACGTCGCGTTCAGCACGGCTCTCTACTCCATAGTTCTCTACGGGCAGTTCCGCTACCACGTTCCACTGGAGCCGATGATGCTTCTGGTCGCGTCTCCGGTCATTGCCCAACTCGTTGCCGTGCGGCGACGGCGCATTGAAGCGGCAGCGGTCGTGGAGTGAGCACCACACCCCACACTGGAGATGAAGAAGGCACAAAGACGGAAGTCTCCGAGGCCGGGCAACAGTCTCATGTTGTAGTCCCGGTACCCGCTGGAGTAGAGCCACTACTGGACGCGAGCACTACCGCCACCGTTGATCTGATCGAAATTGGCGAGATCACAGCCCCGGTCACCGCGCCAGTCCCAACTGTCGAAGAAGTCCTCGCAAAACCGCGAACGCCTCTCCTCCCAAAGCGTGCCGAGTGGATACTGCTCCTCGCCTCTGGAGTGATGACGTTCCTCCAGCGCCCCGGCCTGGTGTTCACCGACTCACGAAGCGACCTGACAGCTGACCCCACCCTGTTCCTCAGCCGAGTTTCCGACGTATGGTCCTCTACCTACGACCTCGGGCACGTTCAGTCAGGTCAGTTCGTCGGCTACCTGTTCCCGATGGCGCCCTTCTACGCAGGAGGCAGTCAACTGGGTCTCCCAATGTGGATGGTCCAGCGCCTCTGGCTGACGATGATCCTCGCTGGAGGCGCGATTGGCATCTCCCGGCTACTCGGAGCGCTGTGGGATCGCCACGACGGAACAGCTCGCCTACTGGCAGGCCTCGTCTTCGTTTTCAACCCGTACGTTGTCACTCAGATCAACCGGGGAACGATCACCCTGCTTGCTTATGCAGTGCTTCCATGGCTACTGCTGGCAGCCCACCGCGGCGTACTCCAGCCGCGACGTTGGCGTTGGCCGATCACAGCGGGCGCCCTGATCGCGGTTGGTGGTGGCGGTGTCAATGCGGCCGTGCTGCTTTGGGTACTTCTAGCCCCCTTGCTTCTGATGCTGTACG
>JBAXCW010000275.1:0-2048 GCA_037141275.1 Actinomycetes bacterium | reverse complement strand
ACAACGAGCGGATCTTCCCCGTCCTAACGCCGCTTGCTGACGCACCCGGTAGGCCGTTTCCGTATATCTCCAACCTCTCGCTCTCGATCGCGGTTCGCCTTCATGACCCAGTGACCGGCGAGGATGCGTTCGCTCGCGTCAAGTCCCCCAGTGAAGTGCTCGAGCGATTTGTTCCAGTCGGGGACGACGTGTTTGTTCCACTTGAGGCCATCATTGCTAGACACCTCAGTGACCTGTTCCCTGGGATGGACATCCTCTCCCACTCCTTCTTCCGTGTCACACGGGACGCTGACTTCACCGTTTCCGATGAGGCCGATGACCTGCTCCAAGCCGTCGAGGACGAGCTCCGTCGCAGGCGGTTCGGTGAGGCCATCCGGCTCGAAGTAAGCGAGAACATGGACCCAGTCATCCGTGCTTGGCTAACAGAGAAGCTCGACCTAGAGGATCTCGACGTCGTTTCAGTCCGGGGGCTGCTCAGCCTTGGCGACCTTTGGCAGATTCACGGCCTCCGTGGCTACGACGAGCTGCGCGACATTCCGTGGAGCCCAATCGTGCCGCCATCCTTGAAGCGGCGTGACGGTGAGGCCGCTGACATCTTTGCCGTGATGCGCCGTGGCGATGTGCTCATCCACCATCCCTACGAGTCATTCGCTGCATCGGTGGAACGCTTCTCAAGGCAAGCATCTAGGGATCCAAAGGTCCTCGCAATCAAGCAGACCGTGTACCGAACCTCAGATGACTCAACACTTGTCCCGTCAATGGTTGAGGCCGCCGAGCAGGGCAAACAAGCCGTAAGCGTCGTTGAGGTAAAGGCGCGCTTTGACGAGAGCGAGAACATCGGCTGGGTGAAGATGCTTGAGGAGGCTGGCGCGCATGTCTGCCACGGCCTTCCCGGGCTCAAGACGCACGCCAAAGCCCTGATGGTCGTCCGCCAAGAGGGCAAGGGAGTGCGCCGTTATGTCCATATCGGAACCGGCAACTACAACGCCAAGACCGCTCGCATCTACGAAGATTTCGGCCTCCTCACCTGTGACCCGGACATCGCAGAGGACGTCAGTGACCTCTTCAACATGCTGACCGGCTACGCCCGCCCAAAGGAGTTCCGCAAGGTCGTCGTCTCCCCAACAGGAACGCGTAACCGCCTGATCACCGAGATCGACGACACCATCGCCGCTCACAGGGCCGGCAAGAAGACGCGAATCAGGATGAAGATGAACGCCCTCGTTGACCAGAAGTCCATTGAAGCCCTCTACCGCGCCTCGCAGGCTGGTGTTCCGATTGACCTCAATGTGCGTGGCGTCTGCTGCCTCGTTCCCGGTGTTCCGGGTGTGAGCGAGACCATCACGGTCCGCTCAGTGCTGGGCCGCTTCCTTGAGCATGCCCGCCTCTACCTCTTCGAGCGCGACGGCGAGCAGAGCATCTGGATGGGGTCAGCCGATCTGATGCCCCGCAACCTTGACTCACGTGTCGAGCTGCTTGTACCGATTGAGGCGCCTGATCTGCAGGCCCAAATCCTTGAGACATTCGACCGCTGCATGGCCGATGACAGCTTCTCGTGGGAGCTCGGCCCGGACAGTGTCTGGACGCGCCGCACCGGTAACCACCGGTCAGTTCACGCTGAGCTGATCGCTCTCTCCTCCTAAATCGCAGCTATCGGGAGTCAGTCTGAGAGCAGGCCGTTGACGCGGTCAACGACTGCGTCTGCGGTGATGCCGAACTTCTCCATCAGCACCTCTGCTGGTGCTGACGCGCCAAACCGTTCCACGGACACGTGTGCCTGCGCGAAGCGCTCCCAACCCATTGAAATCCCGGCCTCGACTGAAACAGCTGGAAGACCGGGCGGCAGAACCTCGTGGCGTTCAGCCTCAGGCCGGCGATCAAACAGCTCCCACGATGGCATCGCGACGACGCGAACCTCGGTACCGGCAGTGGCCAGCTTCTCCCTTGCCTGAAGGGCAAGCTCGACCTCAGAACCGGTCGCGATGATCACGGCTGAAGGGTTGCCGTTGCAGGCCAGGGTGTAAGCGCCGCCGCCGAGCCCACTGACT
>JBAXCW010000274.1:0-2075 GCA_037141275.1 Actinomycetes bacterium | reverse complement strand
AACGCTTTCAGGATGAAGTCGTCGCCGATGGCTCGCTTGGCGGGCGTGTTCCGCCATATCGACAAAGTCGGCCCGGTACCCGTGATTATCGACGATGTGTTGGTGAACTTCGATGACGAGCGCACAGCCCGAGCCCTAGAGATGCTCGCCGATCTTGCCGAGCACACACAGGTGGTGGTCATCACACACCATCCTCATCTGGTTGCAATCGCGCAGAGTTCCCTGGGTGCCGACCTCGTTCAGGTCAGCGAACTTGGGCGGCGCCCGCATACAGCAACGAGTATCACTCAAGTGTTCTCCGATGCGGAGCAGGTTTCGGTTCCTGTGCTGCCCCTGCCCACAGAGCCAAAGTCGGCGCGTGCTGCAGGTGCTAGCACTGCTGGTGCTGGCTCTGCTGGGCCTGCTGGGCCTGCAGGTGCTGGCACTGCTGGGCCTGTCGAGCGGCAACTGCTCCTTGATGCACTGGCCGAGGGGCCGGGTATAAAGAGTGACCTACTGCAGCGCACTGGTCTCCCTGCGGACGCTTGGGCTTCAACAATCAGGGCTCTGCTTGACGACGGTCTCGCTGAACTCAACGGCCGGACCTATTCCCTAATTGAGGAATAGTCGCCACTGGCTATTCAAACTTCGGTGCCACGCGATCCACCATCTATCCAGCGCGTATTTGCCAGCCTCTAACAAGGCTCTGCTGGTGCAGTCACAACCTGCTCGTTTGGTGGAAGGGGTTTCCCATAGGAGGTCGCCGTGGTGATCACCGTGATCTGAATAGCCGGAACAAGGCCCGTCACCGGGGGCAGGGTGGCTGCTGGGCTAAAGATGCTCTGGTTGAAGATTTCGGCCCCCGCTGACTGAGCCACAATCTGGTACGAGATCAGCGACTTACTGCCCGTAGGCCATCCCAGTGTCATGGAGTAGCCGGCGCCCGGAGCAGGGCAAGAGAAAGCAACGGTTGCGGGGAGCGACACGGCAGAAGCCACTGGTGGTGTCGATGTTGAGCTCCGAGTCATGATCTTTGTTACCCGAGGCACGACAAACACAATGAACAGCAAGACAAGCACGAGACCGAATAGTGCTTCCACGAAACTCGTCTTCTTTTTCCCTCGCTTCCTCGCAGGGGATTGGGCCGCCGACTTCTTCTTGCCGCCCGCCGACTTGGTGGCCGATGGCTTTGAACCCGCAGCCGTGCCTCCGGAAGCTTTTGTATTTGCCTTGCTGCTTGACCGCCCACTAGCGGCTGGAGCGCTCTGGCCGGCACTCGCGCCGCTCCCCTGCCGCTTGGTTGGCTCAAGCAGTTCAGTGGCGAGTCGAGCCAGCCACTTCACTTTGTCTGCGCTGTGGATCGCTAGGCCAGAGCACAGTGTTGGAACCAACGCATTTAACGTCACCGCATAGGCAGCACCAAGTTGGTTGACTTGCTGAGGTAACTCAGCCTCGGTGAAACACAGGATCGAGGCAACCGACACCTCGAGATGCTCAGCGATTCGCCCAGAGATAAAGCTCAGCGTCTCAACCTCTTTGCGAATGGGGTACTTGCCCCGCCACAGGGTGCCATCGCCAGCTGTCAGTTTGCCGGTGTAGGCCTTGGAGTCAACAACAAAGACCCCGTTCGGGCCGATCACCAGATGATCGACGTTTGCCCGAGACCCAGGAACATGCAGATCGTGTAGCACCACAAACTCAGCCGAAAGAGTAGAGAGCCGCTGCCCGGTGATCCGCTCCCCCTCGGCACCCTTCTCATAGTTGCGTTGCTTCTTCTCAAGCTTCTCCCGCTCGGCAGCTAGACGCTCCGCCTCTGCCGCAGCTGAGGATCCAGCCCTTGAAAAATCGTGCCCTGTGTCGGCTACAGCAGAGGTGTCCGCAGTTGCTCCCGCCGATGCCTCATCGCCTGCGTCATCATCTGCGTCATCAGGGCCGCCAGCAGTCCCCGAATCGCCAGCGGTCTCATGGGCCTCTGCGGCCTGAGCGTCAGGATGCAGATGTGGCGCGTACCAGCGACCGTCAACTGCAAGCCACCAACCCTCACCTTCGGACTGCTCCGACATCACACCCTCCCTCTCCCTGCGCGAACTCTACCC
>JBAXCW010000273.1:0-2088 GCA_037141275.1 Actinomycetes bacterium | reverse complement strand
GACGCGCCGAAGATCACATTCCGTGATGTTGCGGGCGTTGATGAGGCGGTCGAGGAACTTCATGAGATCAAGGAATTCCTTGAAAACCCCAAGAAGTTCCAAGCGCTCGGAGCCCGCATCCCCAAGGGAGTTCTTCTCTACGGACCTCCAGGCACCGGCAAGACCCTTCTTGCCCGCGCAGTGGCAGGCGAAGCAGGCGTTCCGTTCTTCTCAATTTCAGGTTCTGACTTTGTCGAGATGTTCGTCGGCGTGGGCGCAAGCCGCGTTCGTGACCTGTTCGAGCAGGCCAAGCAGAACAGCCCTTGCATCATTTTCATGGATGAGATAGATGCTGTCGGCCGTCACCGTGGAGCCGGAATGGGTGGTGGGCACGATGAGCGTGAACAGACACTGAACCAGCTTCTTGTTGAGATGGACGGCTTTGAGATGAAGGACAACATCATTCTCATTGCTGCAACCAACCGTCCAGACATTCTTGACCCAGCGCTGCTGCGTCCAGGCCGTTTTGATCGGCAGATCGTTGTTGACAGGCCAGACCGCAAGGGCCGGGCGAAGATCCTTGAGGTTCACACCCGCGGTAAGCCGCTGGCTCAGGAGATCAACGTCGACGTACTTGCAGGCCAGACACCAGGGTTCACGGGTGCAGACCTTGCGAACCTTGTGAATGAGGCGGCTTTGCTTGCCGCTCGCACAGGCAAGCGTGAGATCACCCAGGTGGAGCTTGAGGAAGGCATCATGCGCGTGATCGCCGGTCCGGAGAAGAAGACTCGGGTAATGGGCGACAGGGAACGTCTGATCACCGCCTACCACGAGATGGGCCACGCGATTGTTGGTCACGACCTTGAATTCGCAGACCCAGTCCACAAGATTTCAGTCATCAGCCGCGGGCAGGCCCTCGGTTACACGATCTCGCTTCCCAGCGAGGACAAGTTCCTCACGACTCGCGCGGAGCTTTTGGACACGATGGCAATGACGCTTGGTGGCCGCAGCGCAGAGGAGCTCGTGTTTGACGAGATCACAACTGGTGCCAGCAATGATCTTGAGAAGGTGACCACCACTGCTAAGCAGATGGTCATGCGTTTTGGGATGAGCGAGAAGCTCGGACCCCGTGTCTTCGGGCATGACCAAACCCAGCCTTTCTTGGGCCGCGAGTTCAATACACAGGCCGATTATTCCGATGAGATCGCACGCGAAATTGACGATGAGATCCGCAGGATTGTTGAGAGCGCCCATCAGCGTGCCCGTGACATCTTGAGCAAGCGTCGTCCGGAGCTCGAACAGATTTCGAAGATTCTCCTTGAGCGCGAGACGATTGAGCGCGAAGAGTTTGAGGCACTTATGCAGGGCAAGCCAGCAAATGAGATCTTCCATGACGAACCGATTCCAGAGCCAACGGAGCCACCTGCGCCACCAGCTGAGGAATCTGCGGAGCGGTCCACTGGACCGTCACCGTTCCCACGTCCTGGGTTTGCCGGAGGCACCGCAGAGATGCGCGGTCCCGACGGTTCAGACGCACCTCAGGCTTAGCGCCGCATCCACATTGGAGTCGTAGTCCGCGAACTGCTGGGTCGTTGGGTAGTTGCCGGAGCTGGTGACTACGCGTTCGGTCGTGGCTCGGCGGTTTGGCACCGTCAGCAAGTTGACGTCAGTTGTGTAGACGGGGCTGCGCTGAACCAACCCTCAAGTGATGGTCGAGGGTTGGGCAGCTTGAGGCCAAAGAAGAGCGAGGACTTTCAGCCTCGCTCGGTACTGCTGGAAACCGCCTGCCCCTTAGCCTCAGATGTGTGGTTGGTCAGTAGCTGTGTTGGAGGTGCGACTGCTTGCGGACCAGGAGCATTGGGCTGGGCGTGGCCAGATTGAGACAGCAGCAAACCCTCAAGTGATGGTTGAGAGTTCGGCGCCATCCGCCCAAAAAAGAGCGGCGCCTTGTGGGCGCCGCTCGAAGAACTTCCCGCTGGTTCAAGGCCAGCGGATTGAGTAATGCTCAGTCGCCGTTGCCTGATGTGCCGCCCCAGCCGCTTCCACCATGGTCTTGGTGGTCGGTGGTGTCACCGGTGTCGGAATGGTGATGGCCCTTCTGGTCTGTGT
>JBAXCW010000272.1:0-2098 GCA_037141275.1 Actinomycetes bacterium | reverse complement strand
GAGAGCACTGGCTTGAGCTCGACCGTCTCGGTGAGCAGGGGCGGCTGGTTCTTTACGGGTCGATCGCGCTGCTGCTCCTGTGCCTTGCGGCGCGGACACTCCTTTGGCAGACATCCGGGGGCTCGATTCTCTGGCTGCTGATGGCCGCCGGGGTCGCCGCGGGCGGTTACCGCTCATGGCAGCTCTGGCGCGAGCTCTAGCCCACTGAAGGCTTGGGGTGCGCTGCTCGGCGCCAGATCCGCGCTTTACTTGTGGCAGTTGAGGGCAGACACGTGGCAGGTGTGCCGGCAGTCTCTCCTAGGTGGAATGGGGTACAGCGGACAGCGGGCAGGCGACGGTTGAGTTCCTGCTCGCTGTCCCGCTGGTCATTGTTCTGGGCTGGGGTGTCTGGCAGGTCTCAGTTGCGGCGAGGACCGCCGAGCTTGCTGGATCCGCCGCTCGAGCGGCCGCGCGGGCCGCAGCGCTAGGGAGGAGCCCACGACAGGCCATGCTTGGAGAACTTCCCTCGGGACTCAATAGGTCAGCCTCCCTGAGGATCATCGGAGGTCGTGCGATCGTGAGGCTCCAGGTGCCTGCGGTTGGAGTCGGGTCAAGCCTTGGGCCGATTGAGGCAGCCGCCAGCTTCCCAGTTCAACGATGAGAAGAGCGATCAAGGAGCTCCGGCGGGACTCTGGCCAAGCGCTGACTGAGACACTCGCACTCGTTCCGATTGTTGTGGCGTTGTCAATCGCGATCGCCCGCCTTGCTGTTTGGATGATCGGGAGGCGAGCGGCTGAAGAGGCAGCCTCCGCCGCATCCGTCGCTGTGCTGGAGGGCGCAGACGGCCGGAGTGCAGCAGTGCAGGCACTACCAAGCTGGGCTAGGGGCAAGGCTGCCGTAACGGTCAGCAGGACACAGGCACGAGTGGTCCTCAGTGAGCCGCTGGGCATGGAGTGGATGGAGCTGCCCGACATGACTGCCACTGTCAAGTGGGCGCCAGTCGGGCCATGACCTCAATCTGCGTCTTGGGTAATGCTGGCTTGGGTCCTGATGCTGCCGGGGCCGTGAGTCTGACGGCGCGGCTAGCCGGTCCGGTGGCGATGATTCTCCTCACGGAGATCCCGAGTGACAGCCCGCCGGAGAGCGGGACGCCCGGTCCAAGTGAACCGGCCCATCGGCTGTCGCTCCCACCAACTTTGGGCGCCGCTCGGTTGGGGAGTGAGATCCGCCAGCACGGTCATCCAGCGCGGGCGAGCTGGCGACTAGTTACGAGCAGAGTGCAATCGGCTGATGAGGCGCTTGCGGTGGGTGAGCTGCTGGCCGGGCAAGGCGTCCGCCCGGTGTTCGGTGTTGAAGGACCAGTTGACTCACGAGCCACGGCGTTGCTTGAAGGAGTTGGCGTCTGCCTGATCGCGCTCCGGGAGGCAACGCCGGAGGGGCTCGGGGTCGCCGCCGCAGAGACGTATGAGGCGCTGGGTGTGTCCACTCAGATCACGTTCCTACCGGAGGCAGGGATCGCAACGGCACTGGTCGCGGCTGGCATCGCAGCGCCCCCGGGATGGTCCGCTCCGATTGAGGCCTGCCTAGCCCGTCTCCGCGACGTTTGATGGACAGCCACGCATGGCTATCTGGCGGTGACAGCGGCCAAGCTTCACCGCTCCTCTTGGCGGTCGTGGTTGGCGCCCTTGCCTGCTCGGCGACAGGCTTCAGCGCGGTTAGGGGAATAGAAGCGGGTCGACAGCATCAGGCTGCCGCTGACATCGCCGCTTTGAGCGGCGCCCGCGCAATGTGGGAGGGGGGCGGCATCCGGGAGGTAGAGCAAGCCGCTCGCGCCTCGGCGGGCGCCAACGGAGTCAGCCAAGCCAGGCTAATTGCTTCCGGGACAAGTCCTTCCGACGGACGGGTACAGGTTGAGGTCAGGGAACCAATCAGGGTGGGCTTTGGTCCTTTCTCCGTTTCAATCCCAACCAAGGACACCAGCAGGGCTGAGGTTGTTGATTGGCTTGGCGGAGGACTGAGCCCAGCGCCAGGTGATTACCGCGGTCCCTTTAGATGGCGGCAAGGGAAGCCCATGCGACCCGATGTGGCGGCAGCCTTCGACGTGATGGCAACTGAGGCC
>JBAXCW010000271.1:0-2101 GCA_037141275.1 Actinomycetes bacterium | reverse complement strand
GATCCGGTCACTCCCTCTCCACCTGGCTCTGCAAGGTACCCGTGCTCACCTAGCGCCCAGTGCAGGTTGCCAGCTAGCACGGTGAGCACAGCCAAGTGCCATAGATAGAGACCGTAAGAAACCTCGCCGACCCGGCTTAACCAGCCCGAGCCCAAGGTTCTCCCCACAAGTCCGATGCCGGGGACCGCGCAGACACCGGCCAACACGAGGCCGCCCGCAACCAGAGCCCGGAGCTCGTGGTCAGTGACCGTGGCTAGACCCCAGGCCTGACTCCCAAAGCCGACCGAACCAAAGGGAGAGTTGCCGTGGACAGCGCCAATCAGTCCGTAGGCCACTAGCGCTGCCAAAGCGGGAACCCAAGGGCGCCTCAAGCAAAGGGCAAGTAGGTGGCTACTGCGGTCGCCGCCCTCTCTCATCACAAGCAGTACCGCAATCAGCATCCCAAAGGCAAACTGGTCAAGGGCCGCTGGGAGTGCCGTCAACGGGACAATCGCTCCAGCCCTGTCACCGCCGTAGTGAGAAACCACCATCACCTTCCATGCCACTGACGCCAAGATCAGAAGTCCAAGACCGGCAAGAACCACCCGGCCGCGGGACTTCGTGGTTGCGGCCACCCGGCTGACTATCAGAGCAAGAAGGGCCGCCCAGAATGGCAGGAAGACGTAGAACGCAACCTCCACACACAATGTCCAGGCCTGTCCGATTCCCCCGACAAAGGTCTCCAAGCGGTAGGCCTGCAGGAAGCCGAAGTAGGTGACAACCCCACCCCCAGTAAAGACCTGAGCGGTCCGACCTAGCACTACTGCCACGAGAGGAAGCGCTAGCCAATAGGCCGGAACGATCCGAAAGAGGCGGTGCCGGCCGTAGTCCCTTGTCGATGGTCGCTCCTCACCCTGAATCAGGCTCCTAGCGAAGGGGCGGAAAAGAAGCAACCCACTAATGCAGTAGAACAGCGGAACGCCCACGCTTAGGTAGTACCCGTAGTTGGTGGAGCTCAGGTGACCAGTCACAAACAGGGCGTGATAGCCGAAGATAAGAAGTGCTGCAACCGCCCGGAGCGAGTCAACCAGTGGCAGCCTTGCCGACTTCGTGCCACCCCTCACCTTGTGGGAACTCCACTAATCCGCAGCACCGTCACACAGCCCTGCTTCCAAACAACACGAGTGAAGGGACGAACTGTCCTGAAGAAGCCAGGTTTTGCCCTGCAGTCCTCGATGATGAACCCGCCACCCCGCCGTACAAGCAGGCTGCGAGCTTCGGCGGTGCTGAGCTGACCTGCGAAGAGCCTGTCTAGCTGCTTCCGGCGGACAGGGGATTGGGGAGTCCAAGAGTCAGCCCCCAGCCAAGACTGCCTTCCGGTGTATGCGGGAATGACAGTGGCAAGATAGTTCTCGGTCACGACTCCCCCCGACTCAGGGTTTTCATCCAACCAACGCAACGCGGATCGCTCATCAGCAGTCAGGAAGAAAGGCTGCAACCCAGCATTGACGGCATCGCGCATTTGCGTCACCCGGTACACCGTTCCCGGTACGACCAGAAGACCGACCAAGACTGCCGCGAGGAGCAGACCGAGCTGTTTGGCCTTGAGAGCATCCCTGAGCGCCAATACGGCCAGGATCGCAAGAGGAAACTGAATCCCCTGAACGGCATGGAACGGAAATGTGCCAAGCGGTGCGTAATAGACGAGAAGTGCGGCAATCGGCCACATCCGTAGCGCTACCGAGCCAGCAGAGCCCCAGCGGCCTCCTCCCGGCCGATAGGACCACGCGGCTGGTATCGCTAATGGGGCCAAGGTCGCGATCAGCACCCACACTGGCCACCTAGGTAGGTCATTCGCCTTGCCCGCAAGTTGCCAGGCCGGATCAGTCTTAGACAGAACGAAGTAGTAGATCAGCGGAACCAAGGGCGCTACGAGCACCGGTAGTGCAGATTTGGCTACCGCCCCGACCGAGCGCCCCTCGGACTTGAATCTGATCGCTTCCGTACCAGCAATGGCAACCATCAGAGTCGCACCCTGCCATGGCTGAAGCCAGGCAGCGAACACCGCGCAGACGGCTGCGAGAGCGACCATCTTCTTGTTGCCATCACGACCGCGCTCCCA
>JBAXCW010000270.1:0-2101 GCA_037141275.1 Actinomycetes bacterium | reverse complement strand
GTTCTGTTCCCAGCTCTGGGCCGAGCCGTGGCTACGGACGACACAGATGGACTGCGGGCACTACAGGCGAGGGGCGTTCGGACGATTGTCCTCCTGCTTGTCCCAGCAGCAGCGCTGACAGCGATTCTGGCTGTTCCGATTGTTCAGCTCGTCTATCAGCGTGGTGAGTTTGGTCCTGCCTCCACGCAGCTGGTTGCGGATGCGCTGATCTGGTTCTCAGTCAGCCTTCCCTTTGCGGGGGCCAACCTGCTGCTGACCCGGACGTTCTTTGCGATGCGGGCCGCGTGGATCCCAACATTCCTCGCACTCGGCAACCTGATTGTCAACGCGATCATCAGCTTCGCGCTCTACAAGCCGCTTGGGATTGCCGGGCCTGTGATCGGAACCGTCATTGCCAGCATTGGAATGACAGCTGGGCAGCTGTGGTTCCTGCGCAAGCGGCTGGGTCACATCGAGATGGGAACGCTCGTGTCATCAACCATTCAGGTCGGGATCTCATCCGCCATCTCAGCGGTCGCAGCGTGGGGTGTTTGGTCCGTCATCGACAGTGCGTTGGGTGAGTCGCTCTTGGGTCAGCTGGCAAGCGTCGGTGGAGGTCTGGCCGTTGGGATAGCGCTCTACGGCGTTGGGGTGATGTTGCTCAAGGTTCCTGAAGCGATTGTGATCCGGGATCGGCTTGGGCAGGCACTGCGAGCCCGGCGCGGATGATCCTTCGCTCTTAGCGGGAAGATTCCCCCCGCTGTAGCCGCTCGGCGCACTACGCTCGGCTGGTGGATTCCCAATCAAATGAGGCTGAAGTGATTTCGCTCCGCGGTGGGCTATTCAAAGGTCTGCCCGATGCGCAAGCTCCATGCCCCTATGGCGAGTGCGAGGGCGACGGCTGGGTTGTTGACCCAGAGACCAGAACCGCGGCACCATGCCGCTGTCGGCCCCAGCGGATTTCGGCAAGCAGAACCAGCACGCTGACGAGGGAAATACCAGAGCGATACCGACACATTGGGATCAACAGCCCCGAGGTTGAGGAACTTGCGGCACGGGCACCTGCGCAGGTCCGCACGGCCAGGCGTTACTGCGAGACCATTGACAGTCAGCTTGAGAGCGGTGCAGGGCTCGGCTTCCACGGTGACCCGGGAACCGGCAAGACAATGTTGGCCTTCATGATCAGCCGCGCCGCACTTGAGGCAGGCAAGACAATTGCGGTCTACTCGTTCCCACGCTTGCTTGCCTCGATCAGAGACTCTTATCGCGACGATGCCACTGACGGCTACGGAGCATTCCTAGACAAGCTGGTTGAGGTTGACCTTCTCCAACTTGATGATCTCGGCGCTGAACGCCCCACAGAGTGGGCGGCCGAGCAGATCTTCCTTGTCATTGACGGACGCTACGAGGCCAAGCGGTCCGTGGTCTACACGACCAACCTTGCACTGCCTGGCGGTGAGGGGGCTGGCGCTGAAACTCTCGTCGAGCGAATCGGTCACAGAGTGTCATCGCGGCTCGCTGAGATGTCGCCTCCAGTACCGCTGTTTGGTGCCGATCACCGCACCCAGCTTGCACCGGATCTTCCCTAGGACTGCGCTCATCACCCGCGCCGCCCTACCCTTCGCCGAGAGCGCGAATGGCTGACCAATCCCACATACGAAACTTTTCGATCATTGCCCACATTGATCACGGCAAGTCGACCCTCGCTGACCGCATCCTCGAAGTGACCCGGACTGTGTCCGCTCGGGACATGCGTGCACAGCTTCTGGACTCAATGGATTTGGAGCGGGAGCGGGGCATCACAATCAAGGCTCAAGCCGTGCGCGTGCTCTACGACGCCAAGGACGGCGAGACCTACACGCTGCATCTGATTGACACACCAGGCCACGTTGACTTCACCTATGAGGTCTCACGGTCCCTTGCTGCTTGCGAAGGCGCGCTGCTCGTTGTTGATGCCTCCCAGGGCGTAGAGGCTCAGACAGTTGCCAACACTTACCTCGCGGTTGACTCAGGCTTGGAGCTAATCCCATGTCTTAACAAGATTGACCTTCCCGGTTCTGACCCTGAGAGTGTTTCGGCTGAGATCACAGAGCTGATTGTCGAGTCGCCTGTTGGCGTTCGG
>JBAXCW010000269.1:0-2102 GCA_037141275.1 Actinomycetes bacterium | reverse complement strand
CCGGGCTTGGGCGCGGTCCTTGCGGGTTTGGGAATCGGCTTCCACCCAGATCAGCAGAGACGTCCACTGGGCGAGCTCACTGGCCCCGGCTCCGCAGCCCTCGACGATCAACAAGGTGGTTGGAGCGAGCCTCCATGGCTCGTCCCACTGTTGGGTCCGCCAGTTGAAGTGGGGAACGCTGACCGGTTGACCAGAGGCGAGTGAGTTGAGTGATTCTGCCGCGCGCTCCACTCCGTTCTTGAGCCCATCCCAGCCCCCGTAAAGGTCCTCAAGTCGGATGATCTGCGCTCCGCAGGCTTCGGCCAGCCCGTCAGTGAGGAAGGACTTCCCGGACCCGCTGCGTCCATCTATGGCAATTACCGCCGTGGTTCCGCACTGTGGCTGAGCCGCGTGGAGCTTTGGAACAAGCCCGTTCAGGGCCTGGTCCATCAGCAGGTGCTCGGCGTCAGACAAGCCCTAGCGGAGGTAACGATTGGTCCAGAACTGGGACCAGTTTGGTTCGGCTTTGAGCAGCTTGCCGTTAGGGCCAGTCAGGAGCTTGTTGGCAAACAGGAAGTGGCCGTAACGCTCCCATTGGCTTCCCTTTTGCGCGCCGACCTTGCCGTCCGGTGTCGTCAGGTAACCACCCTTGGCAAGCAGGAGTTGACTCTCGGTCACAAGGCTGGGGTTCTTGAACGCTGACTTGTTAGCAGCGACCATCAGGTTGGCTGCGTCGGCCGGGTGGTCGGCGGCGAATTTGTAACCCATGGCCGTTGCCTCAACAAATGCGCGGGCAGTGCTGTCATTCCCGTTCAGCCACTTCTGTGAAGCAGCGAGCAGGACTGAGTACTGCTGTGGGAAACCGAAGTCCTCAAAGCGGAAGTACTTCATTGGCTTACCGGACTGCTTCGCCTCAACTCCTTCCCATGTGACAACTGGAATGGTGAAGTCCGCTGCGCCAGAGTGCACGGCCTCATAAGCCGAGGTGTTGAGCGTGACTGTCTTAAGCGTTCCCTTGCCGCCTGCAGCCTTGATGATTGATGTGAGCTCAGGGCCCTCATCGGGTGTGCCAAAGCCCGCGTACGTCTTGCCGTCAAGGTCCTTTGGCGACTTGATGTCGTTACGGTCCGCGCTGACACCAATGGCATAAGCGTTCTTCTGGTCAGGAACGAAGATCGAAACCAGGTCGCTGCCGCCGGCGCGTGAGTAGGTCAAGCCCGCCTGGTACGAGAAGGCGATGTCAGCCTTGCCCGCTGCAACCAGGGTTTCTGGAGGCGTTGATGCGTAAGGGATGATCTTTAAGTTGATGCCACGCTCGCGGTAATTACCAGCCGCCTGTGCTGCGTAGATACCTGTGTAATCAGTGTTTGGTGTCCAACTGAGGGCCACTGTCACCGTCTTTGGCTGACTGGTTGGCGCCGCAGAGTGAGTGCTGGAATTGGAATCGGAGCCACAGCCGACAAGGACGGCGGCGAGGCTGACGACTGTGATTTTGAGGAGTTTGGAAGTCATCGGGTGGGCGAGTCTAGGCGGAGAACAGGACACTGAGGATCTCACTCTCCATTCGCGCGAACTCTGGGGTTTGGATCATCTCCAGTCGGCGTGGGCGGGGGAGATCGATGTCCACGGTGGCCTTGACCGCGGCAGGACGGTCGGAGTAAACCAACACTCGGTCTGCCAGAAAGACGGCCTCGCGGACATCGTGGGTGATCAGCACGACAGTCCAACGGTGTTGCTCCCACAAGCGCTCAAGCCAATCCTGCATTGACCGGCGGGTCAGAGCGTCAAGCGCACCAAACGGCTCGTCCAACAACAGCACGGGGCGGTCCATCAACACTGTCCGCAGTAGGGCAACGCGCTGGCGCATCCCACCTGAGAGCTGGTGTGGCCACGAGTCCTCAAAACCACTCAAGCCAAAGGCATCCATGTAGGGCTTGGCCCGGTCTGAAGCCTCTGCGCGGGGAGTGCCCGTCAACTCGATCCCAAGCGTTGCGTTCTGTAACGCCGTACGCCAGGGGAGTAAGGCACCGCTCTGGGGCATCCACGCAAACTCGTTGCCATGGTTGACAACAGGCACTCCGCCGACCTCAACGCTGCCCGTGTCAATCCCAATCTCGCCGGTC
>JBAXCW010000268.1:0-2124 GCA_037141275.1 Actinomycetes bacterium | reverse complement strand
TCTCTGTCCTTGAGCGCAGCGAGCAGGGCTCAACGGGTGATGCCACTGGTCCTCAGCACGCTTTGGACTCTGTGACGCTGCTCGCCCCAATCCCCAAGCCGCCGATGATCTACGGCATTGGCCTCAACTACAAGAGCCATGCGGCTGAAATCGGCGCTGAGCCGCCCGCAGCGCCGATCGTGTTCCCCAAGTCACCTGGGTCGTCAACCGGGCCCTCAGGGCCTGTTGTGTGTCCCTCGTTGGTACGTAGGCTCGACTACGAGGGTGAACTCGTTGTCGTGATGGGCCCCAACGCCACAGTCTTCGGTTACGCCATCGCAGATGATGTCTCCTCGCGCGATCTGCAGAAGAGCGAGCCACATTGGATCCGTGCCAAGGGCGCAGATACTTTTTGCCCGTGGGGCCCGTGGATTACTACTGCTGATGAGATTGCTGACGTTGAGGCGCTCGTCGTTAAGTGCTGGGTCAACGGCGAGCAACGCCAAGAGGCGGCTGTCAGCGACCTTGTCCACCCAATCCCGAACATCATCAGCTTCATTCAGGAGTCGATCACCCTTCACCCAGGTGACCTGCTCCTGACTGGCACGCCAGGCGGGGTTGGCATGGCTATGGATCCACCGCAGTTCCTCGCGGCTGGCGACACTGTGCGCATTGAGATCGAGCCCCTCGGCTCAATCGAGCACCCAGTCCTCGCTGGCTGAGGGCCCGCACCCACGCTTGACTCCCACCTTTATTTCGCGCTAACTTACTTTTATCTGCTGGACCCCTTTAGCATGAGCTCCGAGACCAAGCCACCGATAATTGACCGCGTGAATCGCGTTCGCAACGGCGTTGAGGAAAGTTTTGAGCGAATGGTCTTCGCGGCTCGTTGGGCTCTGGCGCCTTTTTACCTTGGAATGGTGCTCGCTCTCGGAGTACTCCTGATGGAGTTCATCCGAGAGACCGCAAACCTCGTCGGTGGTGGATTTGACACCAACCAGCGTGACGTGGTCCTCGACGTGTTGAGCCTGATTGATCTTTCGTTGATTGCAAATCTGGTCTTGATTGTGATCTTTGCGGGCTACGAGAACTTCATCTCCAAGATCGACGTGGCTAAGGGCCACTCGGATCGTCCTGACTGGATGGGACGTGTCGACTACTCCGGCCTCAAGATAAAGGTGATCGGGTCACTCGTTGCGATCTCCAGCATCCAGCTACTGAAGGATTTTCTGCTCTCCGATGACGGTCACGCGCCCCCCAATTTGAAGTGGCGCATCTACATCCACTTGGTCTTTCTCCTGAGCGGCGTGATGTTTGGCTTGATGGACTACATAGCCGTTCGGCGCGAGTCTTTCGAGCGAACACTGGATCGCGAGATCGCCGCGGACCACCGCGAAGCGGCCCAGCGCCGATCCTCCGGCGAGTAGAACCGCTGGCCCACCCGCGCGGCTAGTGGTTCTCGAGAACGCGGTCAATCAGACCGTACTCGGCAGCCTCAGCTGAGGTGAAGAAGCGGTCGCGCTCCATGTCCTTGTGGACTTCCTCAACTGACTTGCCTGTGTGCTCTGAGTAGATGCGGTCAATCCGGCCACGAGTCTCGATGATTTCCTTGGCGTGGATCTCGATGTCAGTTGACTGACCTTCGAACCCAGACGATGGCTGGTGGATGAGGATGCGTGAGTTGGGAAGAGCCGCGCGCTTGCCCTTTGTTCCACCAGCGAGCAGGAGGGACCCCATGCTCATCGCGATGCCAACACACATGGTTGCCACGTCAGGCTTGATGAAGTTCATCGTGTCGTAGATCGCAAGGCCAGCGTAGATCGACCCACCTGGTGAGTTGATGTAGAGGGAGATGTCCTTGTCCGGATCCTCGCTCTCAAGGTGGAGTAGCTGGGCGACCACAAGGTTTGCGATCTGATCGTCGACCTGTTGGCCGAGGAAAATGATCCGCTGGTTGAGAAGGCTGGAGAAGATGTCCATCTCGCGCTCTCCGCGCGATGTGCGTTCAATGACGCTTGGGATAATTGGCATCTGGGGCGGCTCCTGTGGGCTCTGGGTTTGGTGTTTTCGCGCCTGTCTGGTGTGCGCGGATACGACTCTCGCAGATCCGACGGTAGCGTTCAGCGTCGATGGAGCAGATTAATC
>JBAXCW010000267.1:0-2136 GCA_037141275.1 Actinomycetes bacterium | reverse complement strand
AGTGGATGGTGAGCGGTGGTCAACAGCTCTGGAACACGGGCTCGTGGGTATTTGAGCAGCACTTCCTTTCGGGAGCGCCGCAAGGTTCGTCCTATTGGCCTGGGCGCGCCATTGAGGTAATTGACGACGGGGAGCCGGTCCTTCACTCGCTTCTGAACGGCCTGACCGAGACTGAGATTGTCGGGGACCTGAAGCCCAACGACGAGAGTCTCTAGCGGGAGTCAGTCCGTCTTGCCGGCGGGTGCGAGCCCGGGGGCAAAGCAGGTTGAGAGCACCGTCACTGCAGAGGATGCCTCGATTTCCAGATTGCCCTCATGGTGGTTTGAGTTGGAGATGACCTCAAGAGCGCAAGGACCGGGCACTGAGAACTCTTGACCGTTGACCGCAACGGTTCCCTCACCGATCAGTGAGAGCCAGACAGAGCCTGCTGCGTATTGGCCACTAGCGGGACCTTCCCTATCTGCACTCGGAACTATCAGTGCGACGTCGTCGGCGTCCTCTGGGCGGAACGGATCGAGCGGCTCCTTCTTGAGTTCGAGGAGCCCCTGGATCATCAACTCCAGGTCGCCGTAAAGGCCCTCTCCTACCTGCATGTCCTCAAGTCGAAAGTCCCCGTTGAATAGGTAACGACTGGGATAGCCCTCGGCTCCGTAGAACAGCCACATCTCGCCATCGGGGTCGGCGAGGACTGGATAGGTGATGCCGAGGCGCTTCACCGCGGCCTCCAAGGCGGCCTCGTCCTTCGTCTCTTCGCGTGAGGCAGTATGCACGCCGACGACGCGTAGCCCTGCCTCCCAATAGCGGTCGTGAAGTGCCTGGAGATAAGGGATTGTGCGCATCGACTCTGGTCGCGTCATGTCCCACAGCTCCACGAGAACAGGACGGTGGCGCTGCTTGTCCATCCGCAAGGGCGCAGTGTTGAACCACGTGAGGTCACGCGGAAAGGGAGGAGCGAGGATGTCGACGGGAGGACGCAGGGGACCGCGATGGTAGCGTTTCCAGTTCGCCGCCAACCCTTACAACGGAGGAAGTTCGAATGTCCACCTTCTTTGACCGCCTTGAATCCATCCGCTCACAGTGGAATGTCCTTGAGCATCCCTTCTACCAGCGCTGGACTAACGGAGAGCTGACCAAGGCTGACTTGGCCGTCTATTCCGGCCAGTACCGCCATGCAGTCGTTGCTCTCGCCGCTGCCTCAGCTCAAGCCGCTGATGTCGCAGACGCCGACCTCACCAAGGGCCTTGCTGCGCATGCAGTAGAAGAGGCCGAGCATGTCGCCCTTTGGGACGGATTCACAGATGCCGTCGGCGGCGACGCTGGCGTCTCACCAACAGCGGAGACTGAGGTCTGCGTGAAGGCATGGGAAGGGACTGCGGACCGCCCATTCCTAGAGACGCTTGTCGCTCTCTACACGATCGAATCCGGTCAGCCAGAGATCAGCGAGACAAAGCGTGACGGGCTTGTTGCCCGCTACGGCTACACCCCGGAGACTCCCGCAACCGAGTACTTCGACCTCCATGCTGAGCTCGACATTGAGCACGCTGACCTTGCCCGCAAGGCCATTGAGCCACGGCTTGACGGGGCCGACCACGAGGCACTCCTCGCTGTGGCTGAGGCGACACTCCGTGGAAACTGGGAGCTGCTGGACGGCGTAGACCGCCTCCTCGGCAGCTAGCTCAGCAACAAGAACACTTTGGTGACTGCGCGATGAGCAACCGGACCCGTGTTGGTGTGCTCGTCGCGCTTGTCGCTGTCGCAGGCCTCGCCTTCTTTGCATTGAGGGGCGGGGATGGCGATTCAGAGTCGGCGGCTGGGGGAGATAACCCATCCCATCTGACCGCCACCACGCCTGCGGCCCATGTAGTGCGGGCGGCTCTGATTGTTTCTCAGGACGGGGCAGTTGGGGGCGTAAAGACCATCGATGCGAGGTCTGGAGACCGGATTGTCATCGACGTGACTTCAACCAACTTTGCCGGTGAGGTCCATCTTCACGGCTTCGACATTCACCGCGTTCTAGCGCCCGGCAAGACCGTTGAGTTCTCGGTCCCTGCCGCTGCGACCGGTACAGCCAAGGGTCAAGGTGTCTTTGACATGGAGCTTGAGGCCACGGCCACGCAGATCGCCAAGGTCCAGGTC
>JBAXCW010000266.1:0-2144 GCA_037141275.1 Actinomycetes bacterium | reverse complement strand
GTCGTAGCGACCGGCCCGGCTCCGAAGAACTTGAAGCCATCTAGGGCTCCGTTTGAGATCGGCGGCGTCACAGGCGGACATGGATGGAGTGGCTCCCTTGACTCAGTTGGTGTCTGGAATAAGCCGTTGTCCCAGGACATGCTGCGCAAGCAATTTCTAGTTGGCGCTAACGGCAAGACTGGCAATGTCAAGTCAGTGATGCGGACTGCCGATGGCTTGGTGCGCTGGTACGGGCTAGGCGATGTCAGCAAGGGCTTGAAGGACCGCGCCAGCGGCACCCATGGGAAGGTTGTCGGAACAGTCGGTCAGTCATCTGGGCACGTCGCCCCTGGCGATCAGGACGGTGGCGCAGCCAAGTTCCTAGGCAAGGGCCGAATCTCCACGCCACCTCTCCTCAACGTCAGCCCTTCGAGCTTCACTGTGGCTACATGGGTCCAGAATGGCAGCTCCGTATCGGATCGGACAGTCGCAGGAGTGAAGGGTTCATGGCTGCTGAAGACCGATATTTCCGGCCACTGGACATTTGGGGTCAAGCAGGGCAAGTCTGGCTACACCGTGGTCAGCCGTCAGACGGCACAGCGGTTCGTCCCAGGAGCGGCCCAGCAGGCTCGGGTGAAGGAGACGCCGAGCGGAGTCTCCCTAGGGGGCTTCTTGGCTGGCCTGTTCGTGTTTGGTGCGGCCTTGTTTCTCATTCCCGCCGTCCGTCGACGGGTTACTCGACTGACTGGGACCATCAACAGGCGCTGATTGCGCCGCGACGACCTGCGATCGGCAACTCGGACAAACAGGGAAACGCAAGATGCACGGTCTGACAGATACCCAAGAGGTTGGCGCACCCCCAGAGGCAGCTGGCGGAGATCCAATCCACATTCTCATCCTGACTGACCGCGATTGGACCCATCCCCAGGGCGGAGGAACTGGAACTCACCTGCATGAACAGGTCAAGTTTTGGCTGACATGGGGGCACAGCGTCACGGTCGTCGCTGGCGGGTATCCGGGGGCGCTCCCGGTTGAGCGTGAGGGGAACTTGACCATCAAGCGGATCGGGAGCAGAACAACTGTGTTCCCCCGCGTGATTATCCGGGGACAGAAGGCGCTTGCGCCCAATGCGGATGTTGCGCTGGAGGTGATCAATGGGATTACTTTCCTCACGCCCCTCTGGATGGATCTCCCGCGACTGGGAGTGATTCACCACATTCACAAAGAGCACTACGTCCGCGAGATGGGTGGCGCCGGAAGGTTCGCTGCTGCTGCTTTGGAGACCATCCCCCTGAAGACTCTCTATCGGGACACTGCTTTCCTGACAGTCTCGGATTCAACCGCCGAGGAGATCTCGGAGCACGGTATTCCTCGCGAGGCAATCAAAGTCGCCCATAACGGCGTTGACACGTCGTCGCTGCAGCCGGGTCTAAGAGCTGATGTCCCAACAATTCTCTATTTGGGCAGGCTGAAGAAGTACAAGCGCGTTGAGTTCCTGCTCGACTCACTCGACCTCGTTCCGAACGCCATCCTCGAGATCGCAGGGGACGGTGACAACCGGGAAGCAATTGAGGTTGAGGTAGCTAGGCGCGGCCTTGGCGACCGCGTGCGCCTTCACGGGTTCGTCACTGAGGAGGAGAAGGTGGAGCTACTCCAGCGAGCCTGGTTGAACGTAACCGCGTCGTCGGTTGAGGGATGGTCGCTTGTGGCGTTGGAGTCAGCCGCCTGCTCAACTCCAACTGTGGCAATGCGAGTAGGGGGATTGCGGGAAGCAGTTGTCGACCACGAGACAGGGTTGCTCTCAGATACGCGGGAGCAGCTGGCGGCCAATGTCGCGCGACTTTTGCTCGACGACGATCTTCGGACCGAAATGGGCGAGGCAGCAAGAGTGCGATCAGCCACCTTTGCTTGGAAGCGAACAGCCACTTTGACAATTGAAGCTTTGCGTGAGGCCATTGGCGCTCACACACCGAGCGCCAAGGGCGGCGGAGTCGTCGGAAAGCTGCGAGGCTAGTGGGAATGAGCGGTACAGCCAATAAGCAGCAGGGACTGAACCGGTACCGCGAGTACTGGACGCTCTTTCGGAATGAGCAGAGCGACCCGGAGCCCTTCTACCGCAGAATGGCGTCGGACACAGCGGACACACTCGAGGCCCGCCACGGAAG
>JBAXCW010000265.1:0-2146 GCA_037141275.1 Actinomycetes bacterium | reverse complement strand
CCCTGCGGCCGACCTCTTCCTTGGTGAGGCCAAGTTCGTCAACCAATGCTGAACACGCCCGAGCCTCTTCAACTGGGTTCAGGTCCTCGCGAGCCATGTTCTCGATCAGTGCGACCTCAAGAGCGACCGCGTCATCGTCTTCGCGGATGACCGCCGGGATTTCAGTGAGTCCAGCAGCCGTTGCCGCACGCCACCTGCGCTCACCGGCAATCAGCTCCCATCCTCCGCCAGGAATCGGACGCACGAGGACTGGCTGAAGGACGCCGCGCTCACCAATCGAACCTGCCAGAGCGACGAGTGCGTTCTCGTCGAACTGGCGGCGAGGCTGCCTAGGATTAGGCTTGATTGAGCCGATTGGGATGGTCCGAAGAACCTCAGCCGTGCCGTCCTCGCGAGGAACTACAGAGAGTAGAGCGCCGAGGCCCTTGCCTAGCCCGCTGGGACCCTTGGAAAGTCCGGATCCAAGACCTTTGCCTAGTCCGGCTGTCTTCTTTGCTGGTTCGCTCATTTCAGTGATACCTCCGTTTTGTTTAAGTGGGGAACTACACCCTTGCCGCAACCTCGCGAGCCAGGGCAACGTATGCCTCTGCGCCAGCGCAGTGCGGGTCGTGATGAATAACCGGAAGGCCGTGGCTAGGTGACTCGCCAATCCTTACATTCCGTGGGATTACGGTGTCAAAGACAAGCCTAGGGAAGTGGGTCCGCAGCTCGGTCTCCACATCGCGAGAGAGACGGGTGCGGGGGTCGTGCATGGTCAGCACAAGTCCGCAGACCGTCAGAGACGGATTCAGTTCCCGCTGGACAAGCTCCAGGGTCTCGAGCAGGCCCGCGAGGCCCTCCAGTGCGTAGTACTCAGACTGAACGGGAACGATTACCTCATCCGCTGCAGCTAGGGCATTGACTGTCAGTGGACCAAGCGATGGTGGGCAATCAATGATGATGAACTCGAACTGATCGCGGACGGATTCGAGAGCCGCCTTGAGTACGTGTTGGTAGTCCTGATTCTGGGGGAGTTCAACACCGGCGCCAGCAAGACCTGGTGTCGATGGGACGACAGAGAGGTTGTTGATGCGGCTAGCTCTGATCGCCGCCACAGTGGGGGACTCTCCAGAGAGCACCTCGTAGATAGACGGAGTGAGGTCCTTTGGGAGGCCAACGCCAACTGTTGCGTTTGCCTGTGGGTCTAGGTCAACGAGAAGTGTCGAGTATCCGGCCTCTGCGACGCAAGCTGAGAGGTTGACGGCTGTGGTGGTCTTGCCCACGCCACCCTTCTGGTTTGCAACAGCAAAGATTCGTCCCATAGCCAAAAGGTAACCCTAGGCTCGGTCGGAACCCCCGGTCTATCTAGTGTTCTCGGGCCTCAGGAGCCGAGTGGGCGCTTGACGGCAATGCCTGCACGCCGTGGGAACCGGTCCGGGGTTGGGGCGATTTTCCTGCTCAAGACCAGTTTTCGCCTTCCGCCACCCCGCCATGGCTCCACTTGGATCACCTCCGGCTCCGACATGCCGGTGAGCCCTGCCGCAACCGCACCCTGGGCTTTCTCGTCGCCCTCGAGCTTGCCTTTCCAAGCAACCATCAGCCCGCCCTCTCGCAGCAGGGATGCTGAGTACTCGACAATTACAGGCAGGCTTGCCATTGCCCTGGCCGTGACCACATCACATATCCCGTGGCCCGAATCCCACTCCTCAGCACGGCTCCAAACAGTCTCGACGTTGTTCAACCCTGCTGCCTCGGCAGCGTTGGAGATGAACTCGCATCGGCGCTTCTGGGCATCAACGGCAATAACACGGGACTCGGGAAGAGCCGATGCCAGAACAAGCCCAGGGATACCACAGCCGGAGCCGAGATCCGTGATGGTCTTAGCGTTCCTTACGTCCTCTAATCCCAATGCAGTCAGTGAATCGGCGATGTGGACGTTGACGCCCTCAAGGGGGTCCGTTACGGCCGTTGGGGCGTGTTCACCAGTAAGGCTCAACAGGATTGAGCGGAAGTGGGCGAGATTCTCCGCTGACAGCCCGTATTCAGCCTGCAGCTCAACTAAACGCTTATTGACACGGGCGGGCAATTCGCCGGACCGTTCCACGTGAAACGCTTAATCTTCGAGAGGCTCAACCACGAGATAACGCTCTGGTTCACGCCCCTCGCT
>JBAXCW010000264.1:0-2196 GCA_037141275.1 Actinomycetes bacterium | reverse complement strand
ATGCGCTGCACAGCCCGGCACAGTGCAGTCGGCGGAGTCAACCCAAGCACTAGAAGCTTGCCAGCGGAACTTGCCGAGCCCGAGCCCGGCCCCGGTCGCCGGGATTGTGGCAACAAGCCTGTTCGAGGCGGGTCTGCTGATCGAAACGCCGGAAAGCACCTTGGCCCCTGAGGGGATACCAGCCCCATCAAGGGTCTCCCTGAGAATCCTCGGCTTTCCGCCTACGGCCTTGAGGCAAAGCCTGCGCACCGCGACCCCAGCACCAGGCCTAAACAGCTCCACACAGAGTGAGCGCCCATCCAAAGCGGAGATACTCGCCGCAGAGATCGTGCCTGAGGTCCGCAGAGCCAGAACAATGTTGAGGCCCTTCTGCGTCAGCGTGGCGGCCCGGAGATCAAGCGGCCACTGCGGCAGCGTCGCAGCATTCGCGGCCCGACCCTCGCGAGAGCGATCTGTCGAAGCAGCCGCTGGGGCAGCCAACGAAACCCCAGACGCGAGCAGGAGCGCGGCAGACCCTAGGCCTTTCAGAGTGAGTTGTTTGCAGTTGAAAGTGTTGCTCATTGGAAGTTCCCCCCAAGCCTAGTCCGGTGCAACCGCGCAAACGGAACTGGGACGGGGCGTCGAGCCCCGTCCCGTCAATCCGTTTTCCTAGCGGAGGCGCATGCCACTGATGGCACGCGAGATCACAACGCGCTGGATCTCTGAGGTTCCCTCAAAGATCATGTAGATCTTGGCATCGCGATGCCAGCGCTCGACTGGGTACTCGCGGGTGTAGCCGTTGCCACCGAGAATCTGGATGGCACGCTCAGTTGCCTTGACGGCAACCTCGCCAGCCTTGGCCTTGCTCATTGAGCCCTCGGCGCGCTTGCACTCAACGCCGGTGCGACCCATCCAAGCTGCCCGCCATACCAGAAGGCGTGCTGCGTCAATCTCCATCGCCATGTCAGCGAGGTCGAACGCAATCGACTGGTTGTCGATGATTGGGCGACCGAACTGTTCGCGGGTCTTGGCGTACTCAAGCGAGTACTCATAGGCTGCGCGGGCGATCCCTAGTGCCTGAGCACCAACCGTCGGACGGGTTGCCTCGAAGGTCTGCATTGAGGCCTGCCCCTTGCTCTTCTTGCCCTCACGGACTCGGGCAAGTCGCTCATCGAGCTTCTCCTTGCCACCAAGCAGGCAGTCACCTGGGATCCGGCAGTCGTCCAGGTGAACATCAGCCGTGTGTGAAGCGCGAATGCCGTGCTTCTTGACCTTGGCACCCTGCTCGCAGCCCTTGGTTCCTGGGGGAATGATGAACGCTGCATGGCCACGTGAGCCAAGCTCCTTGTCAACCGTCGCGGTCACGACGTGGACATTGGCAATACCACCATTGGTGGCCCATGACTTCTGACCGTTGAGGATCCACTCGTTGGTGGCCTCGTCGTACTTGGCAGTAGTGCGCTGAGCTGACACGTCTGAACCGGCCTCTGGCTCTGAAGCACAGAAGGCTGCGATCTTGACGTCGTCTGCCGTGCCGTAGCACTGCGGAATCCATTCGCCGATCTGCTCGCCGGTGCCCTGCCCGACAATCGCTGCAACGGCAAGGCCGGTGCCCATGATTGACATCCCGATGCCAGCGTCGCCCCAGAAGAGCTCCTCGTTGACAATCGGAAGGGAGAGGCCTGTCTCGTCACCGAAGAACTGTGCCATGGCATCAAAACCGTAGAGACCGATCTTGGCTGCTTCCTGGACGATTTCCCATGGGAACTCTTCGCGCTCATCCCATTCGTGGGCAGCGGGGCGCATTACGCCCTCGGCAAAGCCGTGGACCCAGTCCTTGACTTCCTTCTGCTCGTCGCTGAGTTCAAGCGAGAACTTAACTGGAGCCGGTGCTGGAGTCTCGTCGGCAGTTGGTTCAGGTGCTGTTGTAGCCATGGGGCGGTGATTCCTTTCAGTCTGAAAACTGGTCGTTCGCGAAGATTGACTCGCGAGTCAACGGAATGCTACACCGCGTCACGACGGGATGACGCAGTGGCATAAATAGCAGCCACTACGCCATCAGTAGAGCCTGGCTAGACGGCAGGACCGTCAGGGCCGAATGCGCCCCAGCCGTCAACGAATACATCAAGGATCAACTCGCCACCCGGGGCGGCGCGGTAGCCGGAGAGGTCGGTAATGCCTGCCTCTGCGAGAACCTCGTCGTCAATGAATGTGTTG
>JBAXCW010000263.1:0-2200 GCA_037141275.1 Actinomycetes bacterium | reverse complement strand
AGATGGCCTTAGATGAGCCTCTTGAGGAAAGGATTGCCGCAATCCTGAGTGCACTCAGCGCCCGTTGGCCGAATCTAGACATTGAATCCGTACGGGCCGCGAACCGGAAACAAGCGGTAATTCCTGCTGGAAGCGTGATCCTTGAGCCAGTGGGAACCGCACCTGGACTCCTTGTGCCGCCGCAAGGTGGGCAGAACGGCCCCTTGGTTCTGGTTCTCCCTGGTCCACCAAGCGAGCTCAAACCGATGTGGAAGACAGCACTTCAAACTGAACCACTGACCAGACTTGTAGGAGCCGCGCCGGCGTTGGAACGCCGAATGATCCGCATCTTTGGGATCCCCGAATCGGAGCTGGCGGCGAGCTTGCGGTCTATTGAGGAGACCGGCTTGGACCTGAGCGAATTGGAGATCACCACCTGCCTCAGACGAGGTGAAATTGAGATAGCGACCACACTGTCGCCTTCCGGCGAACCCGCTTATGAGGCTTTCTTAGCTGAGATCCGCATCCGGCATGGCATCCTCATCTTCTCCGAAGATGAGCGCACTATTGATCAGCTGGTCGCCGAGCTCCTGCAGGGTGAGACCCTTGCCGCCGCGGAGTCGTGCACGGGAGGTCTGCTCGCTACCCGTCTGACTGAAGTGCCGGGCGCCTCCGACTATTTTCTAGGAGGGATCGTCAGCTACTCCAACGCAGTGAAGGAATCCGCCCTAGGAGTTGGGACGGATCAGCTCGCGGAACACGGGGCAGTCTCCGAGGAGGTTGCCCTCTCAATGGCAGAAGGCGTTAGAGCTTCTCTTTCCGCTTCCGTTGGCGTCGGCATCACCGGGATTGCTGGACCTGGGGGTGGGACCACCGAGAAACCGGTTGGACTGGTCTGGATAGCAGTTGTTAAGGGCAGCCAACAGCTGGTTAGAAGTGTTGTTATCCCGGGCAGCCGTGGTGACATCAGAGACCGCGCAACGACGATCTCGCTGCACCTAATTCGACGCTTGCTGCTCGGCGAATCTGACTGAGGTACCGAGCTGCAGTTGGCTTGTCACAGAAGTGGGAATGTACGCAACAGACCCGTTGCAATTTCCCGCCTATGCTGGCTCTGTTCCGTCCGCGGGGCTGCCTATCTTAGGTATCCCGGCACCGGTCGGAACTGACGGGCGCTCTACGCGCCGAAGGGAGCATTTACATGGCAACTAAGAACGAGGACAAGGCCGCAAAGGCCAAAGACGCTGCACTTCAGGGCGCACTCGATCAGATTGAACGTCAGTTTGGACAGGGCAGCGTTATGCGAATGGGCGACGAAGGAGCACAGGTTCGAGTCGACGCCATCCCAACAGGAGCGCTCTCACTTGACCTAGCACTTGGCATCGGCGGGGTTCCTCGCGGACGTGTGATTGAGGTCTTCGGTCCAGAATCTTCCGGTAAGACAACATTGGTCTACCACATGATCGCCGAGGCTCAGAAGCTCGGCGGAATCTGCGCTTTCATCGACGCTGAGCACGCAATGGACCCTCTTTACGCCAAGGAAATCGGCGTCAACATTGACGAACTCCTCGTTTCGCAGCCGGATTACGGCGAGCAGGCGCTTGAGATCTGCGACATGTTGGTGCGTTCAGGTGCTGTGGACCTAGTTGCTCTGGACTCCGTAGCTGCCCTCACTCCGAGGGCTGAACTGGAAGGTCAAATGGGAGACCAGACCGTCGGTCTGCAGGCACGAATGATGTCCCAGGCGATGCGGAAGCTCACGGCGAACCTGAACCGGACTCAGACGCTATGCGTCTTCACTAATCAGATTCGCGAGAAAATTGGCGTGATGTTCGGTAGCCCAGAGACGCAGCCAGGTGGCCGGGCGCTTAAGTTCTACTCATCGCAGCGGCTTGACATCAGGCGTATCGAAACGCTTAAGGACGGGACCGAAGCAATTGGCAACCGGGTGCGAGTGAAGGTCGTTAAGAACAAGGTGGCGGCCCCATTCCGTGTCGCCGAGTTTGACATTGACTTCGGTAAGGGAATCTCAACCTCGGGTTGCTTGATCGACCTTGGGGTGGAACACGACGTGGTCAAGAAGAGCGGCGCGTTCTTCTCCTACAAGGACGAGCGTCTGGGCCAGGGCCGTGCCAACTCAAAGGTCTTCCTCGATGAGAATCCTGAGATTGCCAAGAAGATTGAGGCCGAGGTGTACGCGGCCGTCGGAATTGACCACGAC
>JBAXCW010000262.1:0-2211 GCA_037141275.1 Actinomycetes bacterium | reverse complement strand
CCATTGATGATGACTCGGTGCTACTCGCCCCATGGGCTTCAACCGCCGCCTACCAGCTGATGCTCGTCCCGCGCGATGGAGGCTCTCTCTTTGAGGCAGCCTCGGCACCCTGCGACGCAATGCTCGGACGGGCACTCCGACTGTTGCGGACTAAGTTCGATGCCATTCCACCCCTCAACATCTGGGTTCGAACCGCTCCCTCCGGAGCTGATCATTGGACTTGGCGGATTGACATTCTCCCCCGGCTTGCCCAGCCCGCCGGTATCGAGCTGGGAACTGGGGTTGGAGTCAATCCAGTCGCACCTGAACGCGCAGCAGGGGAACTACGCGAGCTTGATACGACATGAAGGCGATCGTCCAACGGGTTGACCGCGCCTCAGTGACAGTTGATGGGGCCCTGGTATCTGAGATCGGCCCAGGCCTACTCGTCCTAGCTGGAGTCACCCATGGCGATAGCCAAGCGCAGGTTGAGAAGCTTGCCCGCCGCATCCTTGCGCTGCGCATCTTTCCAGGCGAGGCTGGAGACATGGACTCAAGCCTTGGGCCCGACATGGAAGTCCTCTGTGTCAGTCAGTTCACCCTCTACGGCAACACGAACAAAGGCAACCGGCCAAGTTGGGGCGATGCCGCGCCCGGAGAGGTCGCCCAACCCCTCTGGGAATCACTCTGTGATGCACTCGAAGCCAAGCGCGGAGTATTCGGCGCGATGATGGAAGTCGAGCTCGTCAACAACGGCCCAGTCACCCTGACGCTTGAGGAACTTCCGGAAGCCAGCTAGCCGCTGAGCGGATGGTGGCACGCTGCCACCGAACCATCACGCTGCACAAGCAGCGGTTCCTCAGCGGAACAGATGGGATCTGCGTACGCGCACCGCGTGTGGAAGCGGCAGGCCACAGGTGGATTGGCGGGTGAAGGAACATCGCCGCCCAAGAGGGCACGGGTCCTTCCCGAGCGTCCAGGTTCCGGCGAAGGCACCGCTGCGAGCAGAGCTTCCGTATACGGATGACGTGGGTGAGAGTAAAGATCCTCATTCGGGGCAATCTCAGCAATCTTGCCCAAGTACATGACCGCCACCCGATCGCACATGTGCCGCACCACAGAAAGGTCATGGGCGATGAAGATGATCGTCAGCCCCATGTCCTTCTGAAGGTCCTTGAGGAGGTTCAGGATCTGGGCTTGGATGGACACATCAAGCGCTGAGACCGGCTCGTCGGCGATCAGGAGCCTTGGGCCAAGAGCGATCGCTCGGGCCACACCAATCCGCTGCCTCTGGCCCCCTGAGAACTCATGCGGAAAACGGTTGTAGTGCTCTGGATTGAGGCCCACGCGGTCCATCAACTCCTGCACCCGCTTGCGGCGCGCGTTGCCCTCGCTCAACAGCCCGTGAATCCTCAACGGTTCCTCAATGATCGACCCAACACGCTTGCGCGGATTGAGCGACGAATAGGGATCCTGAAAGACCATCTGAATCTGCCTGCGCGCCTCCTTCAAAGCCCGGCCCTTCATCCCAGCAAGGTTCTCCCCATCGAACTCAATCTCGCCTGAGGTGGGATCAATCAACCGCGCGAGCATGCGAGCAGTCGTGCTCTTACCGCAGCCCGTCTCACCAACAAGACCAAGTGTCTCCCCTTGGGCAACATCAAAGGACACCCCGTCCACCGCCCGCACAGCTCCAACCTCGCGCTGGAGCACTACTCCGCGCGTAATCGGGAAGTGCTTAACAAGATCGTGGACTTGGAGTAGCGGTTCGCTCACTTCGTGCCCCTGACTACCTTGAGTGCATCGGCCTCTGTCCCACCGGCAGCAAGAGCGGGCCAGGCTGCCATCCGGCGCTCGTGGGGAATCAGACACGCTGACCGACGGCCCTCAGCCGTCGTGTCCAAAAGTGGGTCTGTCAGCCTGCAGCCATCCTCTGCGTAGGCGCATCGCTCGGCAAACGCACACCCCTTCGGCCGGGAAATCAAACTCGGTGGCCTTCCCGGAATAGGAAGCAGCGCTTCATCCCTAGGGCCAGTCAACTTCGGGATTGACCGCAGCAGACCCCAGGTGTAAGGGTGCATGGGCTGGGAGAACAGCTCGTTGACGGGCGACTGTTCCACGATCCTCCCCGCGTACATCACGGCCACCTGCTCGGCCGTCTCAGCAACAACACCGAGATCGTGGGTGATGATCACCAACGCCATCTGAAGCTCCCTGCGGAGGCGGTCAAGG
>JBAXCW010000261.1:0-2223 GCA_037141275.1 Actinomycetes bacterium | reverse complement strand
GCGCTTGGCCTCCGGATCAGATACGCCAGCAAGCTTCGAGAGGAACCGCTCCTCAGCATCAACAGCCACAAGTGGCACGCCAAAGTGATCACGGAACGCCTCAATTACCTGCTCGCCTTCGTTCTTACGCATCAGTCCGTGATCAACAAAGACGCAGGTGAGCTGATCGCCGATCGCACGATGGACCAACAGAGCGGCGACAGATGAGTCCACTCCACCGGACAGGCCGCAAACAACTCTGCCCTTCCCAACCTGTTCGCGAATCCGCTCAATCTGCTCAGCAACAATGCTTGACGGCGTCCAGTCCCTGCGACATCCGCAGATGTCCTCTAGGAACGTCTTCAAGACCTCCTGTCCGAAAGGCGTATGTACCACCTCAGGGTGGTACTGAATCGCGTAGATCCTGCGGGCGTCGTCCTCGAAGGCAGCCACCGGCGACGATGGCGACGAGGCAAGCGCCCGTGAGCCAGCGGGCGGGGAAAAGACCGCATCCCTGTGGCTCATCCAGCAGGTCTGCTCTGCCGGCTGTCCAGCGAGGAGAACTCCGTTGTCGTTAACTGTCAGATCGGTCCGGCCGAACTCACCGTGGGCAGCAGCTTGAACATCACCCCCAAGTGAGTGGGCGAGCATCTGCATCCCGTAACAAATACCGAGAACCGGGATGCCGAGTTCAAGCAGTTCCTTCTCGAGCACCGGAGCGCCTTCGCCGAAGACCGAAGCAGGGCCACCGGAGAGGATCAGCCCCTTCGGCTTGCGCTTAGCTACCTCAGCTGCGCCGACGTGGTGAGGCAACAGTTCTGAACAGACGCCCAACTCCCGGATGCGCCGGGCTATCAGCTGGGCGTATTGGCCGCCGTAGTCAAGGACAACTACTTCTTCGGTAGCCAAGGGGGCACTACTGACCCCCGCCCGACCCGGGGTCTCCTCACCAGCCCCGGAAGTAGGGTCAGTCAGGGGCAACGAGCGATGCGGTCTTGCCGGATGAGCCCATACCGACGCCCTGTGAGCGCTGGAGGTATTTGCCTTCGGTCTGCAGAGATGGAGCGACCATCAGTTCGGCTTTGTTGAACTCGGCCATGTCCTGGTATCCGCACGTCGCCATCGAGGTTCGAAGCGCGCCCATCAGATTCAGGGTGCCATCGTTTTCACGCGCCGGACCAGTGACGATCTCCTCCATGGTTCCCGTCGACACAGTCGCGACTCGGGTGCCACGAGGAAGAGTCGGGTGGAATGTCGCCATTCCCCAGTTGAAGCCGCGTCCTGGTGCCTCAGCAGCTCTTGCGAGAGGCGAGCCGATCATTACGGCATCCGCGCCACACGCGACCGCCTTGGCAATGTCTCCGCCGTTCTTCATTCCGCCGTCAGCAATTACCTTGACGTAATCGCCAGTCTCGAGCATGTGCTGCGAGCGGGCTGCAGCAACATCAGCGATGGCCGTGGCTTGAGGCACGCCAATACCCAGAACACCACGGGTCGTGCAAATCGCGCCTGGTCCGACTCCGACGAGAACACCGGCCGCGCCAGTGCGCATCAGGTGCAGGCCAGTTTGGTAAGAGGCACAGCCACCGACCACAACTGGGATTGGGAGATCAGCAATGAACTCCTTCAGGTTCAGCGGCGGGCGACTTTCGTCAGAAGAGACATGCTCAGCCGAGACGACCGTTCCCTGAATAACAAGGATGTCGAGGCCAGCTTCCATGACCGTGTCGTAATGAGCCCGAACCCTCTGGGGCGTGAGTGACGCAGCGGCGACTACGCCGTGCTCCTTGATCTCCCGGATACGCTGGGCGATCAGCTCGTCCTTGACTGGTTCTGAGTAGATCTTCTGCATCTCACGGGTCGCGTCAGGCCCTGAGAGCTTGGCAATGCGCTCAAGCTGCTCCTCAGCATCGGCATAGCGGCAGAAGATGCCTTCAAGGTTAAGTACAGCCAACCCGCCGAGCTTTCCGAGGATCCCTGCGGTTGTAGGCGACACCACGCCGTCTAGCGCTGATGCCAGAAGCGGCAGTTCAAATCTGTAGGGACCAAGAGTCCAAGAGATGTCGACATCATCAGGGTCGCGGGTCCGCCTCGATGGGACGATGGCAACATCGTCGAATCCATAGGCTCTACGGGCCTTCTTGCCTCTGCCAATTTCTATTTCCACAGGGCGCGATCTCCTTCAAGGGGGACGGGTTTGATGTTCCTCCAGGCGGCAACCATGAGGTCGGCCGAGAGTAGCAG
>JBAXCW010000260.1:0-2278 GCA_037141275.1 Actinomycetes bacterium | reverse complement strand
GAATTCCGTGGTGTGGACCTGGGCAGCAACATGGTGGAAGCGTCTGCCAGCCTGAGCTTGCCGACGCACTCGACAGGTTAGGCGTCGAGGGCGCCGCCCCTTTCCACACTGGTGACATCGCAGAGATGGTGGCCGCCTGGCTCGCTGAGCGAGGCGGGTTGATCACAGCAGAAGACCTCGCTGGGTATGAAGTGGTTGAGCGCGAGCCGATCACGTCCTCATACCGAGGCCGGTCAATCTTGACCACGCCGCCTCCCTCTGCTGGGGGAACTCTGGTCGCGCTTGCCCTTGGTCGACTTGGCGAGAATGAGAGCGACCCTGATCCCCTTGCTCTTGTTCAAGCTATGAGAGAGGCGCAGGATGCGCGCACGGTTGAGTTTCTTGACGGACTGGCAGAACCGGGATTTGCGGATCGATTCCTTGGCGCGCGACTTGGGTCCACAACCCATGTGAGCACCCTCGATGCCAATGGGCTGGCGTGCTCAGTCACGTGCTCGAATGGGTCGAGCTCGGGAGTTGTCGTGCCGGGCACGGGTATCCACCTCAACAACATGATGGGAGAGCAGGACCTCAACCCCCACGGCTTTCATACGCATCCTGTGGGCCGTAGGCTCCCGAGCATGATGACCCCGACGATTGTTCTTGACGGTGGCTCGCCGGTCCTCGCGGTTGGTAGTGCGGGCTCGAACAGGATTAGATCCGCGATCCTCCAGACAATCATCGGTGTGATCGACCACGGTCTAACGGTGAAGGAGGCCGTCGAAGCGCCTCGGATCCACTTTGAGGCTGGCGTTGTCTACGGGGAACCTGGGGTGGATCTCGCCGGCGTACGGGAGCTTGATGTGGCTGTGGCCGAGTTCCGAGCGCCCAATCTCTTCTTCGGTGGGGTGCAGGCGGCCTCGCGTGATGCGGCAGGCGTGTTGGATGGTGCTGGTGACTCCCGCCGGGGTGGGGCAGCTGCGGTGGCGAGATGAGAGCAGGGAACCTTGTGTCCAGATGCTTGTCGCTGATTGCTGCGTTGGGGTGTGTCGTCCTGGCCGGATGTGGAACGCAACAGTCAGCGGATCTCTTCCAGGTCACGCGAACCGGAACGATCTCGGGCGCAAATTTGAAGCTCCTTGTTAATGACTCGGGCACTGTCACCTGTAATGGGGGAAAGCCGAGGGTCCTTCCGGGGCCGCTGCTGCTCGCCGCGCGTGCCTTGTCAGAGGATCTGGCGGCTGACGCGGGCAAGCCAGTCGCCGGGGATCCCCCGGTCAACTCGGTCTACCGGTTCCGTGTGAAGTCAGGAGCAGGCACGCTGGACTGGATTGACGGGAGTTTGGGCTTGCCTGACTCCTACTTGCGACTGTCTCAGTTCACGCGCACTGTTGCCAAGACCGTCTGCGGCCTCGCGCGCTAGGACTCAGGTGGGGAGGCGTCGTGCGGTTCGTCGTCAGTGCCGAACCGAACTCGCCCGTTGCTCCCGCCGAGCGCCTCCGCCTTACCAAGCATGGTCACCCGTTTCAGGGCTGCCTTGAAGAGACGCTCCAGCAATCCGAGACGCGCTGCTTCATCGCGTAGCTCAAGCAGCGTCTGCTTGGCCTCAAGCCCAAAGTCAACTGTGGAAGCCATGTCATACGCGGTCATCTGTTCGAGGTCCTCGCCAGAGATCACCCGCTCGGTTGCCTGGCTGTAGAGGTCGGCATAGACCGTCCGTGTTGTTGCGGCGGAGGCATCACCGGATGCGGGCGTGTCCTCGAGGAACTCAACTGAGCCAGCCGGGTAGGGGAGGTTGTCGTTGCGGTCAAGGAGACGGAATGGGCGCGTCCCACGGCAGATGATGTCCAAGCGACCATCATCGGACTGCTCGACTACCTGTTCGACGACCACGGCGCACCCAACATCACGAGTTTCGTCCTCGGACGCCCAGACGATCCCAAACTCTCTGTCCTCGGCGACACAGAGTCCGATCATCGTCTTGTAGCGCTCTTCGAAGATGTGCAGCGGGATGGGCTCTGCGGGCAGAGCTACTAGGCCCAGTGGGAAGAGCGGGAAGTCCGTTTCGACTGTGTCGGCCATCGCCACGATTGTAGGCAGGTTGGGAGTGAGGTTGGAGCGGATGAGCGCCAACGGGGCCGTGGCCGTAAGAATCAGGGAATGGCAACAACGACGATTCTTTGGCTCCGCCGCGACCTTCGCATTCACGATCACCCGGCGCTGGCAGCAGCATTGGCGGGCGCGGACCAGGTGCTGGCCGTGTTCGTGCTCGACCCCTCGGTCTACACGGGGCGTTGGG
>JBAXCW010000259.1:0-2295 GCA_037141275.1 Actinomycetes bacterium | reverse complement strand
GCATCACGCAACGATCCAACCTCGCGGGAATCCCCTCCAGCCCCTGGCGGAGCAAGGACCGGCTGAAGCCCAAACTTGCTGGCCTCGGCAAGACGCCTATCCGGATGTCCCACGGACCTAACTTCACCGGTCAGGCCAAGCTCCCCGAAACAGGCAACCGGAGTAGTTCCGTTGCCAGGAATAACGCCCTTGGCAGCAGCGGCTACAGCAATCGCAACTGCGAGGTCGGCACCGGGCTCATCTACACGCACTCCGCCAACCACATTGAGGAAGACGTCGGCTGCGCCCAGCGCAATCCCTCCATGTCGAGTCAGCACGGCAAGGACCAGAGCGAGGCGGTTGCGGTCAATGCCGTTGGCAATCCGCCTGGGCTGCGTCAGTTCTGATGGCGACACCAAAGCTTGGACCTCAACGAGGAGTGGACGCGAGCCCTCCATCGCGCACAGCACGACACTGCCAGGAGCTCTCTTCGCCTCGGCAACAAACCTCGCTGACGCATCCAATACTTCAACGAGCCCTCCCTCACTCATCTCAAAGACTC
Source organism: Actinomycetes bacterium (assembly GCA_037141275.1). Classification (GTDB taxonomy): domain Bacteria; phylum Actinomycetota; class Thermoleophilia; order Solirubrobacterales; family Solirubrobacteraceae; genus WLNJ01. The sequence continues at coordinate 1,754 of JBAXCW010000259.1, read as the reverse complement.
CAGCCTCCGCAGTTGACCCAAACCTGTTCTTCATGGCCCGAAGAGTGCGATAGGTTCGCTCGCGCTCCCCCTCAAAGAGCAGAACGCAGTCAACGAGGTGTTCAAGAACTCGCGGGCCCGCCAGGTCGCCCTCCTTGGTGATGTGCCCAACCAGGACAACTGCTGTGCTCTGCGACTTGGCGGCCCGCATCAGCGCTCCGGCTACTTCCCGCACCTGCCCAACACTTCCGGGAGCACCATTTAGTCCGTCTGCATGCAACGTCTGAACCGAGTCAATGACGCAGACAGATGGGCGCTCCTGCTGGATAGTTGCGACGATCGTGCCCAGATCAGTCTCGGCAAGCACAGGCACATCCAGCGCACCCCCACCTAACCGCTGCGCGCGGAGGCGGATCTGCTGGGCAGACTCCTCTGCGCTCACATAGAGAACTTTCTCGCCAGCATCAGAGAGGTTTGCGAGGGCCATCGAGGTAAGGGTGGACTTGCCAATGCCCGGGGCTCCGCCCAGTAGAACCGCAGACCCGGGGACCAGTCCGCCACCCAGAACACGGTCCAACTCTCCGATGCCAGTGGCGAGTCGCTTCTCCGCGCTGGCAGAGACCTGGCTCAGCGGGATTGGCGTAGACGCCCGGCCTGGCTTGGACTTGGTCGGGCCGGTCGTGGACTCCCGCCGCTCCTCGACAAGGGTGTTCCACTCGTCACAGCCAGGACACTGACCATGCCACCTTGCGGCTTGATGCCCGCATGACGAGCAGACATGAACTGTTGAGGGCTTTGCCATTGCCCTATGAGACCCCGCGGGCCGGACGGATCAGGACTCGGCCCGAATGACCGACTCGAAACCACACTCGCGGTGGGCTCCGTCGCAGAACGGCTTGTCAGCGGACGCTCCACAGCGACAGAGAGCGATTGGCTCCCCCGTCGTTTCGCGGATCAGGTTGCCCTCTGTGTCAAGGACACGGACTGCGCCGTTGATCTTGAGTGATCCGTTGTCACGGACCGTGATTTCGACTATTTCGCTCACAGCAGCAGCTTATTCGACCGCGTCGCCCTCATCGGGCGCAGCGTCAGGTGCTTCTTCGTCAGCAGCAGACTCAGTCTCTCCAGTTCCGGCGCCAACAGCAACCGGCAGCGGAGCAGGCTTGATGACCGTGATGTCGACCCCTGATGCCTCGGGGTCATCACTCTCCGGTGCGCGCTCCACGAGGACAGTGTCCCCGTCGTCAAGCTCGGCGCGGAGAACAAAGTCAGCGAGTGGGTCCTCAATGAACCTCTGGATCGCACGGCGCAATGGCCTTGCCCCCATTGATGGGTCCCAACCCTTATCGACGAGAAGGTCCTTGGCTTCGTCGGTCAGCTCAAGCTGCAGACCGCGCTCAGCGAGTGACTCGCGGACGCGGTGCAGGAGCAGGTCAACAATGTGCTTGATCTCATCACGGCTGAGCTTGTGGAAGACGATTACATCGTCGATCCTGTTGAGGAACTCTGGGCGGAAGACCTTCTTGAGCTCGCCCATAATCCGGCTCTTCATGTCCTCGTAGGTAATCCCAGTCTCATCATCGGAGACCGCGAAACCAAGCGGCGTGTTGCGCGCTATCTCGGATGCCCCGATGTTCGAGGTCATGATCACGATGCAATGGCGGAAGTCAACCGTGCGGCCCTGCGAGTCCGTCAGACGGCCGTCCTCCAGGATCTGGAGAAGGATGTTGAAGACATCCGGATGCGCCTTCTCGATCTCATCGAGCAAGAGCACC
>JBAXCW010000258.1:0-2297 GCA_037141275.1 Actinomycetes bacterium | reverse complement strand
GCGCGCAAGGTGAACCTTGGTTGCCATGTCGGCGATCATGAACTGGATTGCCTGATGGGCTGCAATCGGCACGCCGAACTGAATGCGCTCCTTGGAGTACGAAATCGCGTGCTCCATTGCCGAGCGGGCAATGCCTACTGCCATGGAAGCAACACCTGGACGGGTTCGGTCGAGGGTCATCATCGCGAGCTTGAAGCCACCATTCTCCTGACCGAGCAGGTTGGCGGCAGGGATCTCGATGTCGTTGAAAGAGACGGTCGCGGTGTTTGAAGCGCGCTGACCCATCTTGTCTTCCTTCTTGTCGACTACAACGCCCGCGTCACGCGGAACCACAAATGCGGAGATTCCGCGGTGGCCTGCATCCTTGTCGGTCTTTGCGTAGACGGTGTACCAATCTGCGTATTCACCGTTAGTGATGAAGCACTTCTGACCGTTGATGACGTACTTGTCGCCTTGCTTGACGGCAGTTGTGCGCATGCTGGCCACGTCTGAACCGGCGCCTGGTTCTGTCAGACAGAACGAGGCAAGCTCGCCGCCTTCGCCAAGTCGAGTGAGGTACTCCTTCTTGATCTCATCGCTGCCACCGAGCATTACCGGTGCTGCAGCAAGACCGTTACAAGCGATTGAGGTTCCGATGCCGGAGCAGCCCCAGCCCATTTCCTCTTCAATCAAGGCTCCCTCGAAGTAGCTGGCACCTGGGCCGCCGTACTCCTCTGGAAGGTGGCTGTTCATGAGTCCAAGTTCCCAAGCCTTCTTGAGCACGTCCTTGGGCCATGTGCCGTCCTTGTCGTACTCGTGTGCGACCGGGCGCATTTCCTTCTCTGCGAAATCATGGGCCATCTCGCGAAGTGCGAGCTGCTCATCAGTAAGGGTGAAGTCAACCATTGTTTGAAGCTACCTCCGGGTTTGAGGCGGCCGGATGGACCCGGACGCCAAAAGATTGAATGGCAAGTCAACGAACTGGGGATTAAGCCTACCGCTATGTGGAGGAAGGCTCAATCCCGAAGCAACGCAGATGCGCCATCCGTTACCGGCCATGCGACTGGGGGGAAACTCAGGCGAGCCAGAAGGTGACGCCGAATACGACGTACAGGGCAATCAGCTGCAGGCCTTCAAACCAAGTTGATCGTCCACGGGCCGTGACGAATCCGGCCACAACCGTGGCGATCAGCAGGGCTGCCAGCTCATAACCATTGAACACCAGTGCCATGGGGAAGTCGCCGATCACAAGTGACGCGAGGGCAATCACCGGCGTCACAAAGAGCGCGATCTGCGCTGCTGAGCCGACTGAGATGTTGATCGCGAGGCTCATCTGGTCCTTCCTTGCCACCGCCACTGCAACCCAATGCTCCGCTGCGTTACCAACGATCGCGACGACAACGATGCCGATGAAGAACTCCGATGCGCCCATGGCCTTGGCGGCCTCTTCAAGCGACCCCACGAGGATCTCGCTCATCCAGGCTACGAGCCCACCCGCAATACAAAGCATGGCAACGGATTTGCCTACGGTCCAAGCGCCCTTTACATGTCCCTGCGCCGGGTTGAAGATGTCCTTGTGTGTCCGCAGGGAGAAGACAAGACCCGCCGCGTAGGTGAGGATCAGAATCACGGCAACCACCGTGGTCAAGGTCTGTACCGGACCCCCGTGAAAGTCGACCGCCTTATTCAGGTTGTCAACCCCAACCGTTGGCAGCCCCAATCCATTTGCGTTCACCAGTTCCCAAACCGCTGGCATTACGAGAGCGCCGACGGCGAGAAGCAGCATTCCCGACTGGGCGCTGGCCGAAGTCCTGTTAAAGCGCTGTTCGCCTGACCTCAGGTCGGGTCGCAAGCCTCCAGCGAGCATTGAAGCCCCCAGTACAAGCAGGACGTTCCCAAGGACCGAACCGACCAATGAAGCCTTGACGACCTCCTGAAACCCTTGTGAGAGTGCGACGAGCGCAATGATCAACTCCGGCGCGTTGCCGAAGGTCACGTTCATCAGGCCTCCAACGCCCGGGCCTGACCTCGCAGACAGGTGCTCAGTGGCGCGTCCCATAACGGCTGAGCCTGGGATCAGCGCAAGCGCCGCAGCAATAAACACGGCAACCTGCGATGCGCCTGCGAGATGAAGCCCTACTGCCAGAGGGAGCGCTACAACAAGTGGAACGACCCACTTGGGCATCAAGCCGGACGGAAGTTCGTCCTCGGCGACCATGTCGCTCATCCTGTCAGGACCTTGTCGCAGAGTTTTGCTGCCTTCACGTTTGGAGCCTTGGCGACGCATGATTCAAATCTCTTAGCCTTGGGATCGGAAG
>JBAXCW010000257.1:0-2310 GCA_037141275.1 Actinomycetes bacterium | reverse complement strand
GCAGAGAACAAGACAGCCCTTGTTGTCAATACCTCATCCATCAGCGGCAAGTTTGGGCAGGGTTGGCTTTCGGTCTATTCAGCCACCAAGCACGCGGTTGTTGGCTTCACACAGGCTATGAACAAGGAGCTCTCCGGTGAGGGAATCAAGTCAACCGCCCTCTGCCCCGCCTTCGTAGACACGCCAATGACTGATTTTGCAAAGGGACAGGTTCCTGCTGACGAGATGATCACGCCAGATGACATCGCTGCAGGCGTTCGGATGCTGATCCACCAGTCGCCGGCGTGCATCGTTCCCGAAATCATTTTCCAGCGTCCCGGCGAAGACCTCTAAGCAAGAAGGAGTCCGACATGGATCTCGGTGTAAATCTTGGTTACTGGGGTCTCGGCCTTGGAGCTGAGGACCAACTCGCAATCGTCCAAGAGGCAGAGCGCCTCGATTACTCCGTCGTCTGGACGGCAGAGGCCTACGGGTCCGATGCCGCAACAGTCCTGGGGTGGCTCGCCGGACAGACCACGAAGATCGAGCTCGGCTCAGCGATCTTCCAGATTCCCGCGCGAACAGCGGCTATGACCGCAATGACCTCCGCCACGCTGGACCAAATCTCGGGCGGCCGATTCCGCCTTGGGCTCGGAACATCAGGACCACAGGTCAGCGAGGGCTGGCATGGAGTGCGGTTCGCGAAGCAGCTTCAGCGCACCAGAGAGTACGTCGACGTCATCCGCATGGCCCTCGCTCGCGAACGGGTGGAGTACCACGGGCAGACCATTGACCTTCCTCTTCCAGACGGTCCTGGCAAGGCACTCAAGCTCACCATCGCGCCAGTTCAGGACAACATCCCGATCTACATCGCAGCAATTGGGCCCAACAATGTTGAGCTTGTCGCTGAGATTGCGGACGGTTGGCTTCCGATCTTCTTCAGCCCGGAACACGTTGATCAGTTCCGACCAATGCTTGATGCAGGTGCCGCAAAGGGCGGCAGGTCGTTGGACAACTTCGACATCGCACCGAGCGTCAACACCCTCGTCACTGATGACGTTGCCGCAGCCCGCGACGTAATGCGTCCCTTCATCGGTCTCTACGTCGGTGGGATGGGAAGCAGGGACAAGAACTTCTACAACGCCCTCGTGCAGCGCTACGGCTACGAGGCCGCTGCCAAGGAGATCCAGGACCTCTACCTAGACGGCAAGAAGGACGAAGCCTGTGCGGCAATCCCGGATGACCTGATTGACCTCATCTCTCTCGTCGGAACGCGGGACTCAGTCCGTGACCGGATGCGCGCTTTCAAGGCAGCGGGCGTGGGAACGCTCAATATCACCCCCGTGACTTTCACTCGCGACGAGCGGATTGAGCAGTTGCGGATCCTCGCGGAACTTCGCGACGAGATCTGAGTCAGGCTCGTCGGACCGTGCGCCGGGTCTTTCTGAGCGCATTCGGCGACCCGGGCCACGCGTTCCCCTCAATTGCGCTGGCACTCAAGCTTGATGCGATGGGCCACAGCGTGGCGCTGGAAACAGCTGAGCCGTGGAGAAGCGCGGTAGCCAATTCCGGCGTTGAGTTCTTCCCAGCCCCCGAATTTCCAGCCGTGGGAGACAGGCAAGCTCCCCTCTCCCCATACGCGGCAGTTGCGGCTGCAATGGAGACCACCCGGCCTCGGATAACCGAGTTTGCACCGGATGTTCTTGCGCACGACATCCTCACCCTCGCCCCAGCACTCTCAGCGGAGCTGGAAGGCATTCCAACTGCAACAGTCATCCCCCATGTCTCCCCCGTCACACCCAAAGGAGTGCCGCCCTACGGCCTAGGCGCCTCAACCCCAAGAACGCCCTTCGGGAACCTCCTCTGGTGGGGACTGTCTAAGCCGATTGGCTTCGGACTTGACCGAGGGGCCCGGGAGTACAACGAGTTGCGAAGGGGAGTTGGGCTGGGGCCGCGCCTAGGGCACCACTCAGCCCTGTCTCAACAGCTCATCATTGTCGCAACCCTCCCCCAGCTTGAGCGCGGTGAACCATTCGACGAGCGCTTCCATGTGACAGGCCCAATCTTCTGGGAGCCAGAATGCCCTGATGTAGATCTCCCCGAAGGTGACGGTCCTTTGGTGATGGTTGCCCCGTCGACAGCACAGGATCCCGACCATTCACTCCTGCGAGCGTCGCTCGAAGGTTTGGGAGGTCTCGACGCGCGCATCATCAGTACTTGGAACCGGAGGCCGATTCACTCACCGCCGCCTGTCCCGGACAACACCAAGCTCGTCGAATGGCTGTCCTATTCGCGAACCATGCCCAAGTGCGATGTGGTGGTCTCCCAGGG
>JBAXCW010000256.1:0-2317 GCA_037141275.1 Actinomycetes bacterium | reverse complement strand
GTCCAGTTCCGTATGGCTTCCCGATTGACCGCTGGGGAAACCCCCACCTATGTACCCAGGACCGTCGATGGTCAGGTTTCCGATGCCATCGACAGGGCGCTTGCTGCTGGACCGGATGACTGGAAGGCACGCCTCGTACTCATTGCTGGACCCCCTAAGGCGGGCAAGACGCGTACTGCCCTTGAAATCCTGAAGAGGCAGGCTCCTTCCTGTCTCGTGTTGGCCAAGCATCCAGATCCTCGATGCGACATTGCGAAGCTGGGTGAGGCCCTGGGCTCAGCGGGAGAGTCTGGGATTCTTTCAGCCCCGAAGATGTGCCTGTTCGTAGAAGACCTACACCTACTGCTCGGACGGGGATCCAACGTCGCCATCGAAATCAGGCGCCTGCTCGAAGGACTGCGAGCCAACGATCAGCAGTTGATCCTCTTGTCGACAATTGACCAGGCGTACTTGGATTTCTCCCATTCTTCAGCCAGCCGGCGTGGTTTTGGGACCGAAGAGATGGACACTCTCCGTTCGTGCAGCATTCCTATGTCAGGCGAGCTTGAACTCGACGAGGAACTGTCGGCGGCTTCGATCCACCCCGCACTTCTCTCTGAAGGCCACGATCTTCACCACCTCCCTTCCTTGATGGCCTCAGTCGACGTTCTCCTTGAGCGAGCCCAAGAAGCGATGAGTGCCGAGGAGAGCTACGTAAATCATGCGCTGCTCAATGCGGCGCTCGATCTCTTTGTCGTTGAGCCGGGAGGAGGAACCATCGAACAACTCCGCCAGCTCACTGATCGCTGGGTACAGGAGCTCAGTCCCACGCGGATGCGTCCGACCGCAACGAGTTTCGACGAAGCCGTGCGTTGGGCCACCGAACCAGTCGGTTCATGGGCGATCATCAATCCGCAGAGAGGCGGTGACCCTACAGAGGATCGGATGCGGCTACTTGATGCCCTCGGGGCCATCCTCGTCGAGTGCCACACTCAGAGAGCCTGGCTGGGCGAGTGTCTTAGTTCCCGGCAGATCTGCCGCCTAGCAGTGGCATTACTGGGCGCCGGGAAGCCGGAGGAGTTCATTGCCGTTGCCATGGGTCCAGCGTCGAATGGTGATGCCGATGCGATGTACTACGTAGCCGATGCCTACGGAGAACTCAACGACTTGGAGGCCCAGACTCTTTGGACGGACCGAGCGGTGGAGGCAGGGCATCCCCTCGCATTGGAAGAGTACGCCTCAAATCTTTGGGCTGAAGGTGATCTTGCCGGGGCCGAGGAAGCTCTGATCAGAACATACGAAGCTGGACTTCATGGCACGGCTATAAATATTGCAACGCTTCGATTTCAGGCCGGTGATCTTGATGGGGCAGAGCACTGGGGCCGGTTGGCAGCAGATTCGGGGCATCACAACGGACTGATCTACTACGGACTCCTCCTTTTCGATCTTGGTCGTCCATCGGAGGCAGAAGGTGTCCTCCTTGAAGCCGCGTCCGGCGGCTCAGTCCTGGCAGTGGGCGCATTGGGGAAGTTCCTGGCCCTCGAAGGCCGGTTCACGGAGGCGGAACCTTGGTTGCAGGATTGTGCTGAACGTGGCGACGTGGATGCCGCACGCGGCCTCAGCCAGGTCCTGGCAAGCCTCGGTCGAATGGAAGAGTCTGACGTCTGGTTGCGGGAGGCCGCCGATAGGGGCGACTCCTGGGCGATGACCAGACTTGGTTCTTTGCTTCTCGTCCAGGGCATGAAGGAGCAAGCTCGCACTTGGTTGGAAGCTGCAGGGAAGACGGGAAGCGCGGACGCCCTCAATGCCCTTGGCGTCCTCTTGGACGAGGAGGGAGATGTCGAGGGCGCGCGGATTTGCTACCAGCAGGCGTTCGAGGCCGGATCGGAACAGGGCTTGGCCAACCTTGGCCTACTGAACCAGGACGTGGCGGGAAGGCCGAACGACAACGAGTAGGCGAATGTCAGGGACGAGGAGGTAACGAAAGGAAATAGTGCCGCGCAGCTCGTTGGTGGTGCTGCGCGTCTGCGCGCCACGCATCCTTCTACTTGACGGCCGAGTGGCCGCACCTTGAGAAGGAGACAGCAGATGAGCACCAACCGACAGAAGTTCCAAATAACCTGGCCGAGCAAGCGCCACGCCATGGCACCTCACGACACGTTGCATCTGGTCGACGTTGAGAACATCTGCGGATGCCCACTCCCAGATCAGGAAGCGGTGTCCGAGGCGCTCCGGAGTTTCCAGGACGTGATGGCCTTCGGCTCGAGGGACCATGCCATCCTCGGCGCATCCCCCTTGACTGCCTTCTATGCCAAGCAGGCTTGGTCGGGGGTACAGG
>JBAXCW010000255.1:0-2322 GCA_037141275.1 Actinomycetes bacterium | reverse complement strand
CTGACATGGAAGCCGCATCAATCAGCACTCCCCCAGCACACCATGAGCACCACGGGCCACCAGAGGCCAACAAGAGTTCTTCCGTTGATGCCCAAACCCTCGGGATGTTGCTCTTCATCATCTCCGAGATCATGGTCTTCGGCGGCTTCTTCACCGCCTACTTCTTCATCCGGGTTGTCAACGGCAACCCTTGGCCTGCTGAGGGCGAGGAGCTTCCAAAGATCATTGCCGGGTTCAACACGGCAGTTCTTCTTTCCAGCTCGCTCACAATGCACTGGGCTCTTGAAGCTGCCAAGCACAACAACCGCAAGGCGCTCAAGGCCGGAATGCTTGCCACCCTCCTGCTGGGCAGCACGTTCCTTGTAGTCCAGATCAACGAGTACGTACATCTCGGATTCGCCCCATACGACAGTGCCCAGGCCTCCATCTTCTACGGCCTTACGGGGCTGCATGGCGCCCACGTATTTATTGGGCTGACGCTTCTTCTGTTTGCGACCATCCGCGCGTTCCGGGGTCACTTCTCTGCTGAGGAGCACCGTGGAATCGAAGTGCCAGGCATCTACTGGCACTTCGTAGACGTCATGTGGGTGATTGTTTACGCCTCCGTCTACCTCCTCTAGGATCTTCTGATGCTTAACCCCATCAGGTCCGAAGGAGAGGCATTCAGGTTCCTCGGGTGGGTTTTGGCCGTTGCAGTTGTGGTTGTTGGCGCCAGCCTGCTGATTCAGGCTGTTTCGTAGCTGGCCTCTGGGCCGCTTTGGCCACCGGATACGTAACGCTTTAGACGATGAGATTCGCCTTTGACCCAGGGGTTCTGGCGCTCCTCCTACTTGGAGCCGGGCTCTACATTCGCGCCGTAGTTCGGCTCTCACGCCGTGGCTATCGAGTTCCCCGTTTGCAGCAGGTTTTCTGGTGGACTGGGATGACGCTTCTAACCGCTGGCCTGCTTGGTCCGCCAGCTGCCTACTCAGACGAGCTGTTCTGGGCCCACATGACTGAACACCTCCTGATCGCAGACCTGGCAGCCCCGTTCCTTCTGGCGGGCATCAGGACGCCTGTGGGGCTCTTTATGCCACCAAAGGAGGTTCTGGTGCTTGTGGCACGCAATAAGCCCCTGAGGGGCTTTATGAGCTTCCTGACCAAACCAATCGTTGCGCTGCCCCTAGCGGTAATCATTCTGTACGGATGGCACATTGGCCCTGCCTTCACAGCCGCGACGACAAATCCATGGGTTCATGCGCTTCAGCATCAGTCGTTCCTGATCGGAAACCTACTTCTCTGGTGGCCGGCAATCGAACCGACAAAGAGACCGATGCCAGCAAAGCTGTGGAAAGTTGGTTATCTCCTGGCCGGTCGGATGGCAAGCATCCTGATGGGAGCCCTCTTTCTAGTCTCAAGCAGACCTTTCTACGCCAAGCTCTACGGGGCAGGCGACGCCAAGCACGGCATCACGTCTCTCACCGACCAGCAGATCGGAGCGAGCATCATGATGGTCACCGACGTCATCGTGATGATGATCGTCCTAGGTATCTTCTTCAGCCTTGCGGCCGCCGAGGGAGCTCGTTCAGACGCGCGTCACGACTTGGAGCGCGAAGCTCCAACTACTTGACGAGAAGTGTGCCTTGCATTCCGGCCTGACGGTGGCCGGGAACTGAGCAGTAGAAGGTGTACTTGCCAGCCTTCACAGTGACGCTGATCTGTGACTTGCCGCCGCCCTGAACGATCGCGCCTATCGCACTCACGCCGGCGCCCTGAAGCGCAATGTTGTGGGGAATGGAGGCCTTATTGATTGAGACGATCGTAAGCTTGCCTGCCGAAGCAGTTGCTCCCGAAGCCTCGTACTTCAGCTGACCGCTTGGATCAGGGTTGATCTGAAGCTGTCCACCCTTGGCCAATGCAATGACCTGATTGAGCCCTGGTACCACTGACGCGAGGTAACCCGTGTCCTTGCCGGGCTTGTTGGCAGCCCATGCAACATATGCGGAAACATCGCGGGCATCCTGACCGGTAACAAGATTCGCAGGCATGGCTCCCATCCTGTTCGGGTAGAGAATCTGGCGATGGATGACACCTTCATAGGTGGACCGTGGGAAACCATCACGCAGGGCCTGCTGATAGGCGGCATCAAGGTTTGGTCCCGTCACACCCTTGCTCCCGGCGCGACCAAGCACGTGGCAGGCGCCGCACTTGGTGACAAAAAGCTTCTTGCCATTGGCGAGATTTGCATCTCCCCCGGCAACGGTCGGACCGCAGCCCTGAGCAGCCGTCGCCAAGGCAGCCGCAAGGGCTACTGCGGAGAGGGAACGGAGTGCTGTTGAACGG
>JBAXCW010000254.1:0-2333 GCA_037141275.1 Actinomycetes bacterium | reverse complement strand
CTTCTGGACTCTTCTGGAGACCAGCTAAAGAACATGGATACCGGGGAGCAGATCGCAGCTGAGTCCGTCGCGACGCTTCTTGACGCGCTTCGCGGGATGATGGTCCAGTGACCGAGCTTACGCCCAACTCTTATCGCACCCGATGGGCTGGCGACCTGAGGGAATCCGATGTGGATTCCCCTGATCAAGTCACCGTCTCAGGCTGGGTTCACCGGCGCCGTGACCACGGAGGACTTGTCTTCGTTGATCTACGCGATAGAACCGGTCTGGTCCAACTTGTCTTTCATCCAGAGGAGGCCTCTGAGGCACACGGTGTCGCTCATGCCCTGCGCTCGGAAGATGTTGTCACCGCCACTGGATTACTTGTCAGGCGAGGGGAGGGGCAAGTCAATGCAGACGCTCCTACCGGTGCCGTCGAGCTCTCGGTAACGAAGCTTGTGCTGATCTCGTCGGCCGAGACACCGCCGTTCCCAGTTGATGAGGATGGGCATGTTGACGAGCTGATCCGGTTGAAGAACCGTGCCGTGGACATCCGCCGTCCAGCTCTATCCCGGGCCCTACGGCTGCGTCACGAGGTCACCAGGGCCATCCGGAACGTTCTTGACACAGCTGGTTTTACTGATGTTGAAACCCCAGTACTCACCCGCTCCACTCCGGAGGGTGCTCGCGACTTTCTTGTTCCGGCTAGGACCTCTCCGGGAGAGTTCTTCGCTCTTCCCCAATCACCGCAGCTCTTCAAGCAGCTGCTCATGGTCGGCGGTATCGAACGGTATTACCAAATCGCTCGCTGCTTCCGTGATGAGGATCTTCGGGCTGACAGGCAACCTGAGTTCACCCAGATGGACCTTGAGATGTCATTCGTCGAGGAGGACGACGTTCTTGAAATCACCGAACGGGTTCTGACACACGTCTTTGAGGTTGCTGGGCTTGAGGTCAACCCGGCTCCGTGGCCGAGGATGACACACGCGGAATCGATGGCCAGATTCGGGAACGACCGTCCGGATACTCGCTTTGGGCTTGAGCTTGCTGATGTAGGCCAAGCGCTCGGTGCCACCGAGTTCAAGGTCTTCAGGGGCGCGCTTGACTCCGGCGGGGTCGTCTGGGGTCTGAACGCTGGAAACGTTGAAGTGCCCCGGTCTGAGCTTGACGCCCTTACCGACCTCGCCAAACGCCACGGTGCTGGAGGACTGGTTTGGGCATTTGTCGAGGCGGACGGGGGTTGGCGTTCCCCGGTGGGCAAGTTCCTTAGTGATGAAGAGCGGGCGGGAGTTATCGCTGCTCTAAGCGCTTCGGAGGGCGACCTCATGCTGCTCGTGGCTGATTCGCAGGCCACTGCGGGGGCTGCGCTGAGCTCAGTACGCATCGACCTAGGCCAGCGGCGGGGATTGGTCCCGGACGGGCTCCATCACGCGCTCTGGGTCACTGACTTCCCAATGTTTGAGCCTGACACTAACTCTGGTGGTTGGACCGCGCTCCATCATCCGTTTACTGCGCCATCGGGGGACATTGGGGATCCGGCTAGCTTGAAGTCACGGGCCTACGACATCATTTTGGATGGAGTTGAGATTGGCGGCGGGTCGATCCGAATCCATGACCCGGAGACCCAGGCGAAGGTTCTAGAGATCATTGGGATGACCCCTGCTGAGTCAGAGGAGCGGTTCGGCTTCCTGCTGAGGGCCTTGCGTCAGGGCGCTCCACCACATGGTGGTATTGCGCTTGGCGTCGACCGACTCGTCGCTCTCTGCGCTGGCCATGATTCCATCCGTGATGTCATTGCTTTCCCTAAGAGTGCTTCGTCCCAAGATCCACTCACCGGAGCCCCAGGCGAGGTTGATCCCGCGCAGCTCAAAGAGATTGGTCTTCAGCGTCTGCCGGTCGATCGGGTCCAGCGAACACCTGAGGACTGAGCAGCGTGGATGGTCTTGCCTTTGAGCACCACCTTCTGAGCCCAGAGGGTTTGGGCGCAATCCCTGAAGTCACTCATCAGGGCTCCGCAGGCGGTGTCGCGTGTGGCGATCTAATCCAGTTCCGTGTTGAGGTCTCGTCCGGAGATGTCTCGGCCGGCTTTGATGCTGAAGGCTGTGGTGCTCTGACCGCTTGCGGGTCAGCGATCGTGGCCCGAGTCTCTGGTCTGCCACTACTGGAGGCAGCCAAGGTCGGACTCGTTGAGGTAGCTGAGGAGCTTGGGGGACTGTCGGCATCGAAGGTGCATGCCAATGAACTGGCAGTGGATGCCTTCCACCGTGCTCTTGGCGCTGCTGCCAGAGAAGCCGAGCCGCTCCCGCTTTCGGACCGCAGGCTTGTTGCAATGAGTGGCGGAGTTGACAGCGCTG
>JBAXCW010000253.1:0-2341 GCA_037141275.1 Actinomycetes bacterium | reverse complement strand
CTCCGCGGGCACCAATCTTGTTCGCATGTTTGAGGGACGCCTTGACGGATCTTCCGGTTACCTCAAGCCGGGCCTCGATCCCTTGAGAACGGGCAAGGTTGGCCAATACGAAAGCGTCGGCAAGCCTGCTCGATTCGAGGGCTACAACGAGGAGATCGCAGCTCGGCTCAACGAACTCTTGTTCATCGCGCGCGAGAAGGATTCTTTCCACCCCGGCCGCCCAGCCGATGCCGGGTGTTGGCTGGCCGCCGAGTATCTCCATCAGACCGTCATAGCGGCCACCCCCACCTACCCCGCTCTGGGCTCCTAGCCGATCGGATGTGAACTCAAACACGGTTCGACCGTAGTAGTCGAGCCCTCTCACCAACCGCGGGTCAACTTCGTAGGCCAAGCCCGCCGCATCTAGGAGCTCACGGACAACTTGGAAGTGTTCAGCGTCCACCGTGTCGAGCGAATCGAGCAAGAGAGGTGCCGTTGCCATCACCTCTTGGGTGGAGGGATCAGCGCTATCAAAAGCTCGCAACGGGTTCACGTCTATGCGCCTCTTGACGTCCTCTGAGAGCTTGTCCTGATTGGCCCTCAAATGCGCTTGCAAGAGCTCACGGTAGGCCAGCCTTGCCTCAGTTGAACCGAGCGAACCCAGCCTCAGCCTGAGGTCACCAACAGCAAGCTCCTCGAGCACCTCCGCCAAGAGGAGGACCATCTCAGCATCAAGCTCCGGACGGTCGCTACCGAGCGCCTCAGCACCAATCTGATGGAACTGTCTAAACCGGCCGGCTTGAGGAGCCTCGTGCCTGAAGAACGGGCCGGAGTACCAGACGCGAGTGGGCTGAGGGAGCTTGTGCATCCCGTTCTCGATGTAAGCACGGCAGATCGCAGCAGTCCCTTCAGGTCGGAGGGTGACCGAGCGTCCGCCTCCGTCATCGAACGAGTACATTTCCTTGCCAACAATGTCAGTGGATTCGCCTACGCCGCGGGCAAAGAGTTCGGTTGACTCAAAGATTGGTGTCTGGATCCGGGCGTAACCCGCCCTGCCCAGAACGCGGGCCGCAACTGCCTCGACCTCTGAATAGTCCGACTCCTTGTCAGGCAGAACATCAAACGTGCCCTTAGGTGCCTGTAGGTCGCTCATGCCTTCAGACCTCCGAGAAAAGGATTGGTTCCGCGCTCAGCCCCAAGTGTCGTCATGCCGCCGTGACCTGGATAGACAGAAGCGCTATCCGGGTATGCCGCCAACAGACCCTCGATCGAGCGCAACAGGGTAGGTCCATCGCCTCCAGGTAGATCAGTACGTCCGATCGATCCTTGAAAAAGGACATCACCCGATATGAGGATCTCCCCCTCGTCCAGAACAAACGTCATGTGCCCGGGGCTATGACCCGGGGTGTGGACAACTTCGATGTCAAGCCCTGCCAGCCGCAGAGTCTCTCCACCAGTAATCAGGTGATCAGCCTCGTAGCTCTCAAAGGGACCAAACCCAGGCCATGAAACAAAGTCCATGATATTTGCGAGAACCTCCCGCTCGATCTCGGGGCACCAAACCTCAGCTCCCGAGGCAGCAGCGAGGGGAGCAACGGCCCCGACGTGATCGAAGTGAGTGTGAGTGAGAATGATTGCTTCACAGGTGACTCCTAGTCCCAGAAGGAACTCGGTCAGGCGCTCAATCTGGTCCCCGGGGTCAACCACAACCGCATCCGTGGATCCCTCTCTAAACAGAACGTGGCAATTCTCGGCCACTGGCCCAACTGTTATTGAGGCAACGGAGACGCCGCTCACGTGGAGTCAGCCTTCCGCTTCATTCGGCGACGGTAGATCCAGGAGTCCGTGAAGTAGCCCAGCGGGGTGTAGAACCCAACCATCGCGACGGCGACCATTCCTGAGGCAGACATGGGCCGCTTCAACAGCAGGACGAGGATCCCGAAGAAAGCAATCGATGCAAACACAGCACGCACAAGTGCATTTCGCCACGTTGGCGGATTGTCGAGACGGTTGGGCCGAGGGCTGCCCGATTCGGCAACACCCTTCTTGCCCTTGGCTGTTTTCTCAGAGGACGTGGGCTTGCGGCCGGTCCGGCCACGCGACTCGACCATCCCCAGAGCGTTGCCCCTGTGCTTGGTCTTGCGCTTCTTCTTTGTCTTGGCCATCAGTTAGTCACCCCGTGAAACCTTAGAGAACCTTCGATTGAGTGCAGATCAGGATCCAGCCCCGGCATTGAGAGCTCGCTAGGGATCGAATCGATCACCGATCTCTCAGCCAATCCGATCAGCTCCCCGCTAACAATCGCGTGTCGAGCGGCGACCGCCTCGACAACCTCCCCAATGCCGACGGAATCGGGGCTCTC
>JBAXCW010000252.1:0-2349 GCA_037141275.1 Actinomycetes bacterium | reverse complement strand
GGGTTGGATTGTCAGTGGTGAGAAGTGCTACATCACCGGTGGTTGCCGAGCGGATGTTCTGGTCACAGCAGTGCGCATGGAAGGCACCACCAGGCACGACGGCATCACCTTCCTCGTGATCGAACGGGGCGAGGGCGTTGAGTCAAGCCCCTTGGAGAAGCTGGGTTGGCACGCTTCCGATACCGCCCTGATCAAGTTCGACGAGGTCTTTGTCCCAGAGGAGAACCTGCTCGGCGCCGAGGGCCAGGGCTTCGCTCTGATCATGGCCAACTTCCAGTGGGAAAGGCTGACAATGTCACTCGGTGCGATTGGTGGAATGGAGGTTTGCTTTGAGCAGACTGTCAAGTACGCGCAGGAACGCGAGGCGTTCGGCAGGCCGATTTCCAAGAACCAGGTGATCCGCCACAAGTTCGCTGAAATGGCCACCAAGATTGAGACCGGCCGCGCGCTCAGCATGCACGCCCTACGCATGCATGTCGCTGGGGAGAACGCGGTTAAGGAGGTCACCATGGCAAAGCTCTTCACCCAGAAGGCCGCCTTTGAAGTTGCCGACGAATGCCTTCAGATCCACGGTGGAGCTGGCTACATGGTCGAGTACGGAATTGAACGCGCGGCCCGCGACGCCCGCCTTGGCCCCATTGGTGGTGGCACCGACGAGGTAATGAAGGAAATACTCGGGAAGATGCTGGGGCTTTAACCGGCGAGCGTCTCGCGCGCGGCTGAGCTGAACGAATGCGTCAGTCGTTCGGGGAGACAACCTGCAGCCCAGGAATGCGGTCAAAATCCTTCCGATCAAGGGTGGCGACACTTGCCCCGGCTTCTATCGCGGTAGCCGCGATCCACCTGTCATGCTGACCGATCATCTGGCCAGAGTCCATAAGGCTCGCGGTGATTTGTGCGTGTATTCTCGCGACGCTGCGGGTGATCGGAAGGGCTTCAAAGCGTTCAAGGACGGCTTCAACAAACGCCGTCCGACGCGCCCCTTGACTCGACCCAGAGCGATACGTACCGACTAGAAGCTCGCTAACGGTTACGGCGCTTATCGCGGCTGCTCCCGGGTCGAAGGTTGGGTTGAAATCAAGACTTGCACCTTCCCTCTCCAGCTTGATCACGAGACTTGTGTCAATGATCAGTTCCATTCGAGGGGGGTACTCCTCTCGGGCAGATTGTTTTGCTCCTCCCGAATGCGGCGAAGGTCTGCCTCAAAATCGTCATCTGGGGATGGGGCAGCCTCAAGAATTGACATTAACTCGGCCCACGGCACCCAGGTTCGCCGAGCCGGCCTGAATTCGGCGATTGCCCTACCCCCGCGTGTAATCCGAAACTCCTCCCCATCAGCGACCCGATTGAGAAACTCCGAAAGGTTGCGTGAGAGCTCGGTGGCGGTAACTTCAGTCACAAATCAAACTTATCAGATTTAGCTGATAGTAGCGGTTGGATTAACTGAACAAAGACTCTGCGCCCATTTGCACTCCTATACGACGGACCGCCGAAGGCCCTAACTAGGCCGTAGAAGACTGATGCGACTGAGCGGCAGAGTCTGTTGCCGATGTGGTCAGGCCGGTGAACGTCGCACGACCGATTCATCCCAATGTGGAACCCTGCATCACACCAGTCTTTGGGATAGGGAGTTTCGCGGCGCTCAGGGCGGCGGCCCCCATCCCACCCGAAGCCCTTGCCGGCATAACACCGGTCATGCCAGTCACAGATCGCTACAAAGTCGTAGATCCTGTTGCGGTCCTTCCACTCGGTCACCCGGCCGAGGATCCCAGGGCCGCAGCCAGCAGCCTTGGCCGGCTGAACGCCGATCAGCAGGACCAGCGTGGCAGCGCAGGTCGCGGCCACCACCAACCTGGACCGGGTGCTTCTGCCAGCCGGCCAGACCCGGTGGACTGCGTGATGCGAGGCTTGGCTGGGCACCTCCCCAATGCTGCAGATGCAACCGTGCCTAATCCACACCACCCTGTGCGAATCCAGCGGGAGAATTGCCAACACTCAGACTGCCAGCCAGCACCGCTTCGTGGCAGACTCCCGAACAACCGTCCTAACCGAATTAGAAGGAGCTGGAACACATGGGAGTACTTGATGGAAAGGTGGCAATTGTCACCGGCTCAGCACAAGGCATTGGCCTTGCCACAGCAAAGCTGCTCAGCGAGCAGGGTGCCAACGTTGTAATCAACGACCTCGACGCTGACAAGGCTGCCGAATCCGCCGCAACATTCGCTGGTGAGACCGCCGTCTTCGGTGGAGACATCACCAAAGAAGGCGCCGCTGAAGGCCTGATCGACACTGCGATCAACGCCTGGGGCAAGATTGACATCATCGTCAACAACGCCGGCTACACCCTTG
>JBAXCW010000251.1:0-2366 GCA_037141275.1 Actinomycetes bacterium | reverse complement strand
CCATCCACTCGCTGACCATGTCGGTTGGCAGAGGCCCCGCGCGGTGCGTGTGGCCGTAGAGCACGTGCTTGGCGTCAAGCCCGAGGCCAGCAACCGCATCCCCTGCCGCGGCAATCCCAGCTCTCCTCAGGGCCTGAGGGGAAATATCGCTCCGCAATGGACCTAGTTTTGCTGTGTTGAGAAGACCAACCGCGCCGGCAAAGCCAATCGCAGCAGCCTTCTTGCGCATTGGCCTGTGACCACTTCCCCCGGCAAGGACCTTCCACGCCTTGGTGGAGGCTCCGTGCGCCCCTATGCCCATACCACCCGGAACCTGCTGCGCAAGCTCGTAAGCCCACGCGTACATCGGCGCGAGCACAGCCTCATAGTCGTCAGCTCCAACTGCCTGATCCGACGGACGCCCGGTGATCTTGGACATCACGCCAGCAGCAAGCCGTTCGAAGGTGGGCACTGAAATGTGGCGGTCCAAGTAGTTGCCGTGGAAGGCGACAACGTCCTCGTTGATACGAACGCATGGGTAACCAAGCACTGCTTTGGCTGGGCTCATCGCTTCCTCAATCAACCCACTTACCCAACCGCTGTCAGCAGGCGCTGTCTCAAAGTTTGTAAGGGGTGCAGGGTCTTGCTCCCGACGCCGAGCGTCAAGCCAAGGCGAAACGACGGCATGGTCGTGGTTGCCACCGACAATCACAACCTCCGTCTTCTTCCCCAGAGCAGAAGCCAGATCCGCAAGGATCGGCATCGCGATAGCAACCGCCCCTCTCGCTGGTCCATGACGGAGTTCAAGCGTGTCGCCGAGTAGAACAAGGCGGTCGGCCCCAGTGATGAACTCCTTTAGGAGTTCGCGATTGGTGCTGTTTCGCAGGATGTCAACCCCAAGCCGTCCACCAAGGTGAAGGTCTGAGATGACGACAGTTCTCATTGAGTTAGGCGCCTAGGGACTCAGTCAGCAACGACTGTGTCGCGAACAGCCTTGGGGAGCATGAATCGAACGTTCTCCTCAATCACGTCCACCTCCTTGACCTCTGTCGTCCCGCGGGCTCTGAAGAATTCCACGAGGCGCTGGACGAGCTCCTCTGGCGCGCTCGCTCCCGAAGTAATCCCGACCGTCTCCTTGTCCACAAGCCATTCCTCTTGGACTTCGCCCTCATTGTCAATCAGGTAGGCGTCAGTTCCTAACTCACGGGTTACATCAACTAGGCGGTTGGAGTTGGAGGAGTTTGCTGAACCGATCACCAGCACCAGATCGCACTTGTTGGCGAGGTTCTTGACAGCGAGTTGACGGTTCGTTGTCGCGTAACAAATGTCATCGAGTTTCGGGGACACAATCTGGGGAAAGCGCCCTTTCAGACGGGCGATGATCACACTGGTCTCATCCACAGACAGCGTCGTCTGGGTGACAAGAGCGAGCTTGTCATCCTGCGTGAAATCGAGCTTGTCAACATCTTCCTCAGTCTCGACCAGTACGACGGAGTTGGGGGCCTCGCCCATCGTGCCCTCAACCTCCTCATGTCCCGCGTGGCCCACGAGAATCACGGTGTAGCCATCCTCCGCGAAGCGCTTGGCCTCAATGTGGACCTTGGTGACCAGCGGGCAGGTGGCGTCGATCGTCTCAAGCCCTCGGGCCTTGGCGTCCTCATGGACCGCTGGGGAAACGCCGTGTGCCGAGAAGACGGTGACGGCCCCGGCTGGGATCTCATCTGACAGTTCGTCCACAAAGATGGCGCCACTGGCACGGAGTTGCTCGACCACATGCTTGTTGTGGACAATCTCCTTACGGACATAGACCGGGGCTCCATGTTCAGCGAGCGCCCGTTCAACCGTGACTACTGCCCGGTCAACGCCGGCGCAATATCCGCGCGGGGCCGCAAGGAGCAATGTTTTCGGAGTGTTGGGCATCAGATTCTGGAGTCTAGGGGCAAGGGAGCCCTGTTAGTGCTTTGTGGCGCCGACTGGCGCGGTCTGGGTGGAACCACTCCCACCCGAGCAGTTGAACGAGTCCGTCACAACAAGAGCGATGAACACTCCACCAACGAGTAACTGAACCAGCAGGACTACAACGAGCGCTTTCCCGCGCCCCTTTGCTGCCTGGCTCAATCGTTTGCCGTTGCGGCCTCGAGCAACCACGCGAACTTCTGGCGGGCAGCATCCCGGCGGGTTGGGATGTGCTCACTTGGAACACCATCCCCTGGGGCCTCATAGCCACGAAGGATCTGGCGGGATACTGATGCGCGGTGAACCTCGTCAGGGCCATCGTAGAAACGAGCGGCTCGCGCGTAGCGGTACATCGCTTCAAGGGGAAGGTCCGTCGAGTAGCCGAGCGACCCGTGCACCTGAAGTGCCCGGTCGATCACATCGTGCAGGCA
>JBAXCW010000250.1:0-2378 GCA_037141275.1 Actinomycetes bacterium | reverse complement strand
CTGTTCATCGCTGCTCCATGTGATCTGCGGATTGATGACAGCCGTCGCGGGCCCCTCGCGTTCAACGCGGTAGATGAAAAGGCGTGCGAGGGAACCAACCTGAGGGGCCGCAAGACCAGCACCAGGGGCGTCCTCCATGATCTGGGTCATCCGTGCGATCTGGTCTTGAAGATCCTGTCCAAAATCGGTTACCTGATTGGTCTGGGACCGGAGGATTGGGTCTCCCCACTGGCGAACTTCAAGCAAGGCACGCCTGCGCCGGTCAAACGCCTCGTCGCTCATGCCCTCGGGGCGTTCTGGGTCTATCTCAATGGCCATAAGGGGATTCTAGCCGGCGTCGACTTCGGTGCCAATAACCACCGCTGACTTTGACGCGTCAGCGGCGTGAGCCGAAATAGCCGAGTCAACAGCCGCAACTAGCCGCTCCCGGTTTGGGGACCGGGCAACAAGCTGCCTTCGCTCGCGGCCTTTCAGCCTGAACAGGGGTGCGGGGCCGAGCACTTCAATCCCCGTCCCCTCGATGTGTTCAACCAAGCCGTCCGCAATCCGTTCCAACGCATCAACATCCGCTGATCCACAGAACACCCGTACAAGGGCGACGGCCGGCGGGTAGCCCAGCCCATCGCGGCGCTCAAGCTCAAGCTCAAGGAACCCATCGGAATCATGTTTGGCCGCAAGTTGGAGAACATCAACCTCTGGTGAAGTTGTTTGCACCAAGACCGTTCCCCCCTTTGCTCCCCGTCCTGCACGGCCAGCAAGCTGGGTAACAAGCTGGAAAGTGCGTTCCTCGCTCCGGAAGTCCGGAAAGCGCAGGGTCGAGTCCGCGTCAAGCACAAGCCCAAGGGTCACATCGGGAAAGTCATGTCCCTTGGCAACCATCTGAGTGCCGACAAGGACCCCCGCTGGCGCGCGCTGAAATTCGCCCAGGATCCGCTCAGCCTCACCCTTGCCAGAGGCGGCATCAGCATCCAACCGGAAAATTGGGAAGGACTCGTCTCCAAGGATGCGACGTAGCTCGTCCTCAATTCGCTCAGTCCCCGCCCCGTGCCGGGAAATGGATGTCGACCCACAGTCCGAGCACTTAGTGGGGAACGCCTCACTATGCCCACAGTGGTGGCAGGTAATCCTGTTCTCGCTCCGATGCAGCACAAGGGAGACGTCGCACTGGGGACACTTCCAAACACGCCCGCAGTCCTGACACGCTAGGAAGTTAGACCAGCCCCGCCTGTTGAGCAGCACAATCGCCTTGGTCCGCTCCGCCCTAACAACTCCCAGCGCCTCAACGGCTTTGGGGTGAAGCACTCCCTTGACGCCCTTCATGTCAAGGAGCTCTACCGGCGGCAATTGGGCCCCGTCTGCACGATGGTCAAGGCGAAGCCGGGCAAGCCGCCTAACGCTCTCTGGCCGTGGCGTGGCGCTGCCAGCAACGAGGACGGCCCCCCAGTGCTCTGACCTCCATGACGCCAACTCGCGTGCGTCATAGCCAGGATCGCCATCGTTTCGATACGAGGACTCATGCTCCTCATCAACGATGACAAGCCCAAGCTTGTCTATTGGCGCAAACACAGCTGACCGCGGACCAACACACACTCTGGCCTCACCGGATCGAAGCCGCGACCATTCGTCGAATCTCTCTCCCATCGAAAGTCCTGAATGCAAGACGGCAACAGTGTCACCCAGTCTCGCGGTGAAACGCGCCACCGCCTGCGGAGTCAACGCGATCTCCGGGACTAGAACGATCACGCCCCTCCCCTGCTCAAGCGCCCGCTCGGCGGCATGGATGTAGACCTCGGTCTTGCCAGATCCGGTGATGCCATGGAGGAGGAAGCCGGCGGGCGTTCCAACACTGTCTAAGGCCTCCAGAATTGGATCAAGCGCTGCCAGCTGCTCGCCGTTCAGTGCTGGCGAGACAAGACCAGCGTCCATCGTCGAAGGGGCTGGACGCCGGCTTAGTTGATCCGACCTGACCACAACAAGGCCGCGTTTCTCAAGTCTCCTCAGCCCCTGATGCCCAAGCGAGGAGTCCGACGCCCGCAGCGGCCCAGCCTCCAGCTCGGCTAGCCCTAGCCGTTGGCCTTCAGTCAGACGCCCGTCACCTCCAAGCGCAGCACTCCCCGCATCAGTGATCTCCGCCACAAGTGTCTCTCGCGCTCCAACCCCAGAAGTTGCACCAGGAGGTGAAACAAGTGCGAGTGCCCGAGCAGGGGTGGAGCAGTATGCCCCAGCCATCCACAGAGCCATCGCGACAAGGTCCTCAGGAATCGACGGCTCAACGATCTTGGTCGGCTTCGCCAAACGCGACTCGGGGAGTTCCGACTGACCCGCAACTTCTGTGACAACCGCTTCAAGCTTGCGCCCCGCGAACGGGACGGAGAGAC
>JBAXCW010000249.1:0-2390 GCA_037141275.1 Actinomycetes bacterium | reverse complement strand
CGTTGAGATCAACCGCGTCGCCAAGGTAGTCAAGGGCGGCCGTCGGTTCAGCTTCACCGCACTCGTAGTCGTTGGTGACGAGCGCGAAGTTGTTGGCATCGGCTACGGCAAGGCCAACGAAGTTCCTGTCGCCATCCAGAAGGGTGTTGAGCAGGCCAAGAAGAACCTTTACCGAGTCCCACGCCACGGCGCGACGATTCCGCATCCGATCACAGGTGAGTTCTGCTCCGGCAGCGTTCTCCTCAAGCCAGCATCACCAGGTACCGGCGTAATCGCCGGTGGTGGCGTTCGCGCGGTACTTGAACTTGCAGGGATCCATGACGTTCTTTCAAAGAGCCTCGGGTCCCAGACGCCAATCAACCTCGTCAAGGCAACGATGGAAGGCCTCCGTGGCCTCCGTACTCCGCAAGAGGTCGCTGACCTTCGCGGCATCAGCATTGACCAGGTACTTGGCCTTGACCCAAATCGTGAGGGCAAGCACTCCAAGTCAGACGCTGAGGCTCCAGCAGCTCCAGCAACTGATGCTGCTGCAGCTCCTGCTGCGCCAGCAACCGAGGCTCCTGTAGCACCAGCAGCACCAGCAGCTGAGGCACCTGCCGCGGTTGAGACTCCAGTTGAGGCTCCTGCAGCACCAGAGGCAGCAGCTCCTGAGGCTCCAGCAGCACCAGAGGCAGCAGCCCCCGAAGCTCCAGCAGCACCTGAGGAAGGTTCGACGCCAGCATGAGCAACGTTCGGATCGAACAGGTCAAGTCCCGCAACGGCTCAGACAAGCCGCAGCTGGCAACACTTCAATCACTTGGTCTACGCCGCATTGGCCAGACCGTTGAGTACCCAGACACGCCACAACTTCGTGGCATGATCAAGCGTGTCGCACATCTCGTGAAGGTAGAGGAGGGCTAATGGCCATCGAAGAAAAGACTGAGGAGCGCATTGGCCTCCACAACCTGCGTCCCGCCAAGGGTGCCAAGCGTGCACGCAAGCGCGTAGGCCGTGGCGAAGGTTCCGGCACGGGCAAGACTTCAGGACGTGGCCACAAGGGTTACGGCTCACGCTCAGGTTCCAAGCAGCGCGATCGTTTCGAGGGTGGTCAGACACCAATTCACATGCGGATGGGCAAGCTGCGCGGCCCTCACATGAAGAAGTCCATGCCTTTCGAGCGCTTCCGTACCCACACGCAAGCCGTCAACCTCTGCGATCTGCAGGAACGGTTTGAAGCTGGAGCAGAAGTAACTCCCGATGCACTCAAGGCAGTTGGTCTTGCGACCCGCCGCGGAGTGCCGGTCAAGATTCTCGGTAATGGTGAACTCACCAAGTCCCTGACGGTTAAGGCCCACGGCTTCAGTGCCAGCGCCCGCGAGAGCATTACAGCCGCTGGCGGGACCGTCGTTCAGATAGAGGACTGACCCCTAAAGCGGGGTCTGCGCGATGCTTACCACTGTCCTCCGAGGGTTCACTGTCCCTGAGATCAGGAAGAAGCTTCTCTTCACGGCGGCGCTTCTTGCTCTTTACCGCCTCGGCTCGCACATTCCAGCCCCGGGTATCAACTCCGCGGCCGTAGCTGACATTCAGAAGAACTTCGCCGGGTCTAACATCCTCGGCTTCCTCAACCTCTTCTCAGGCGGCGGACTTCAGCGGATCGCCCTGTTTGCGCTCGGCATCATGCCCTACGTCACAGCCTCGATCATCCTGCAGCTCCTTCAGGTTGTCGTGCCGTCACTGGAGAAGCTCTCAAAGGAGGGTGAGGTTGGCCAGGCCAAGATCACCCAGTACACCCGTTACCTGACCGTTGCTCTCGCTCTTGCTCAGTCAGTGGGCTATGTGTTCCTGTTCCGTTCCTTCCAGGGGCAAGCCGGCCAGGAAGTAATCAAGAACTTTGGTCCTGAGACGTTCTTCCTGATTGTCATCTCACTGACCGCAGGCACGATTCTTCTGATGTGGATGGGTGAGCTGATCACCCAGCGGGGCATTGGTAACGGCATCTCACTTCTGATCTTCGCGTCAATCGTGGCGAGGCTTCCGCAGGGCTTCCAAGCTTGGTGGACGAGTCCCGACCAGGTCTTCCGGGTCCTGATGCCATTCCTTGCGATCGCAATCGTCGCGGCAGTTGTCTTCGTCCAAGAAGGCCAGAGGCGGATTCCCGTCCAGTTTGCCAAGCAGCAGGTTGGACGCCGGATGGCCGGGGGCCAGCAGTCCTACCTTCCATTGCGCGTGAACATGGCCGGCGTGATCCCAGTCATCTTCGCGGCCAGCATCATGGCCTTCCCGCCAACCGTTGGCCAGCTGATCGGCACGCCATGGGCTAAGAACATGGCCGCGTTCTTCAATCCTTCCGGTGCTGCGTACCTGATCGGCGAGACGCTCTTCATCATTATGTTCACGTACTTCTACAC
>JBAXCW010000248.1:0-2394 GCA_037141275.1 Actinomycetes bacterium | reverse complement strand
TGTTGAGCGATGCCTTCGTGATGCCGAGGATGATCTCCTCGTACTGAGGCTGCTCACCCTTTGACTTCTTGATGACGGCGCACGCATCAGCAAACACCGTGCGGTCAACGTACTGACCTGGCAGGTAGTCGCTGTCGCCACGCTGGTCAACACGGACCTTCTTGAGCATCTGACGGACGATCAACTCAATGTGACGGTTGTCGATGTCCACGCCCTGAGCCTTGTAAACCCGCTGGACCTCATCTACGAGGTAGAGCGCAGTTTCCGTGCGGCCGCGGAGCTCGAGGAGCTCTGCTGGGTACAGCGAGCCCTCCGTGATCTGCGTGCCAGCGGCAACCGTGTCGCCCTCTTCAACGAGGAGGCGGGTCCGGAGTGGGAACTCGTACTGATTGTCCGTGTCCTCCGGATCAGGCTTGGAACCGTTGTAGACCTGAATGGCAATTGACTTCTCGCCACGTTCGATGGAAACCTTGCCGTCGATCTTGGCAATGCTGGCAACACCCTTTGGCTTACGCGCTTCGAACAGCTCAACTACACGCGGAAGGCCGTGCGTGATGTCCGCGCCGGCGACGCCGCCGGTGTGGAACGTACGCATGGTCAGCTGGGTGCCAGGCTCGCCGATTGACTGCGCGGCAATAATGCCAACCGCGTCGCCGATCTCTGCGAGCTTGCCGGAAGCAGGTGAGCGGCCGTAACAAGCACGGCACACGCCAACCTCAGCGCGGCAGTTGAGGACGGAGCGAACTCCGAAGCTTGCGCCTTCCTCTGCTGCAAACGCGGCGACGATCTCTGCGAGTTCCTCGCGGCCGATTTCAACGCCCTTGGCAATAACTTCCTTGCCGGCCTTGGTCTCAACCTTGGTGGCAGTAACACGGCCGATCAGCTGCTGGTTGGCAGCGGCGCGGTCGTCGAGCACGGACATGATGACTGGCTCGTCCTTGGTCTTGCAGTCCTGCTCGCGGATGATTACGTCCTGTGAGACGTCAACCAAACGACGGGTCAGGTAACCGGAGTCTGCTGTTCGCAGAGCCGTATCGGCAAGTCCCTTACGGGCACCGTGGGTGGAGATGAAGTACTCAAGAACCGTCAGTCCCTCCATGAAGTTGGACTTGATCGGACGCTCGATGATCTCACCCTTTGGATTCGCCATCAGGCCTCGCATACCGGCAAGCTGACGGATCTGGCTGAAGGAACCACGGGCACCCGAGTTGGCCATCATGAAGATTGGGTTGAGCACGTGAAGGTTGTCCTTCATTGCCTCACCAACCTCATCGGTGGCATCGGTCCACTTGCCGGTTACGGCTTCGTGGCGCTCTTCTTGCGTGATCAGACCCATTGCGTACTGCTCTTGGATCTCGCTGACCTCTGCGTCGAAACGCTCGAGGATGGCTGCCTTCTCCGGTGGAACAACAACGTCGTTCTTGGAGATGGTGATGCCGGCCTTGGTTGCGAACTCGAACCCAAGGTCCTTGAATGCATCAAGCACCTGGCTGATTGTCGATGCGCCGTACTCATGAACAAGGTCGTCCACGAACGCGGCCGTGTCCTTCTTCTTCATCGAACGGTTAGCGAACTCGTAACTGAGTGGATCGAAGTGCTCGCCAAGAGCTTCCTCAAGTGCGCGCTCAATTCGGTCGTTGTAGATGACGCGACCAATGGTCGTGAGCTTATGCCCACCCTTTGCGTGCATCGGACGGAACTCAGCAAGGTCATGGAGCTTGACAACGCGATGCTCGTAAGCCCACTCTGCTTCCTGTGCAGTCCGGTAAACGCGTGGACGAGCCTCGCCCTTTGGCCACTTGCCTGCGAAAAGGTCAGCTTCAAGTGCTGCAAGCTCCTCTTCCTCAGGACCGTAGGTCAGGTAGTAGGCACCAAGCACCATGTCCTGTGTCGGCGTCGCCAGTGGCTGACCGTTGCTCGGGGACAGAATGTTGTTGCTTGAGAGCATCAGGATCCGGGCTTCAGCCTGAGCTTCTGCTGAAAGCGGAACGTGAACGGCCATCTGGTCACCGTCGAAGTCAGCGTTGAATGCGGCGCAGACCATTGGGTGAACCTGAATTGCCTTGCCTTCAACAAGCACTGGCTCAAACGCCTGAATACCCAAGCGATGGAGCGTCGGTGCGCGGTTAAGCAGCACTGGGTGCTCGTGGATGACCTCTTCAAGTACGTCCCATACCTCTGGGATCTCGCTCTCGACCATCTTCTTGGCAGCCTTGATGTTCTGTGCTGACCTGCGCTCAACGAGCTTGGCCATGATGAACGGCTTGAACAGTTCGATGGCAATCAGCTTCGGAAGTCCACACTGGTGGAGCTTGAGCGAAGGACCGGCAACGATGACTGAACGGCCCGAGTAGTCAACGCGCTTGCCGAGCAGGTTCTGACGGAACCGGCCCT
>JBAXCW010000247.1:0-2419 GCA_037141275.1 Actinomycetes bacterium | reverse complement strand
GGGTCAGACCGTCTTCCATCTTCATTTCCATGTTGTCCCGAGATATCACGGGGATGGCCTTCAGCTTCCCTGGATTCCACAACCAGGAGACCCGGTCGAAATTGCCGCGGCCGCGAAGGAGCTGATCTGATGAGCGAAGGTCCAGTGCGCATTGAGCGTGAAGGTGATGTTGCCGTTGTCACATTTGACCATCCTCCTGTGAACCTCTGGGATGTCAGCTTGGCTAAGGCGTTCTCAGAGACCCTCGATGCTCTTGAGAGCAACTCGCCGCGCGCGGTTCTGTTCCGCGCCGAGGGGCGCGTTGTAAGTGGTGGCGTCGACGTTCAGGAGTTTGCCGACGCTGAGAGCGTTGAAGGCGCAGAGAGCCTCTTTGATGACCTGATTGCCTTCACGCAGAGAGTTGAAGCGCTTCCGTGCCCGACAGTCTGGGCGTCTCATGCACTGACGCTGACCTGGGCGATGGAGATCGCGCTTGGCTGTGACCTGATCGTTGCGGCTGACGACTGCCTGTTTGGCTTGGTCGAGGCTCGGATTGGACTCACGCCAGCGATGGGCGGAACCCAACGGCTTGCTGCCCGAGCGGGCGATGGGCGAGCGCGCGAGTTTGTAATGCTCGCCGAGCCTGTGCCCGCTGCCACGCTGTACGAGTGGGGCGTTATCAACCGGCTTGTTCCTGCTGGAGAGGTTGATTCTGTTGCTCGGGCGCTAGCTGCCCAGCTTGGCTCCGGCCCGACCCTTGCCCACGTGGCCACAAAGACGATCCTTCGAGCGGCACGGGATGGTGGACCAGCTGCGGCTGACGCGGTTACATCACGTGTGGCAGCGGAACTGTTCTCCACTGAGGACCTCCAAGGCGGAGTGCGATCGTTTCTTGATGAGGGCTTCGGTAAGGCGCGGTTCAGCGGCCGCTGAGATTGGTTATTGGCCGGTTCGCCGCATCCCTCGGACCGCGAAGGTCCCAAGGACGGCGAGAAGTCCGAACCCGGCAACATATGCCGGCCAAGTGTCCGCCCATGTGACTGAGCCAATGAAGCCCTGGCGTACGCCTGTCAGCACGTAGTTGACGGGGTTGATAGTCGCGACCGTGTGAAGCCAAGGCTGCAGCATTCCGATTGGCGCGTAAGCAGCTGTGAAGAGCACCGCAACGAACGACCCTATTTGCATTAGTGGTGCTGCCTGCTGTGTACGGAACTTGAGGGCGATAATGGCGCCCCAGCAGGCGGTGCAGGCGGCGAGGATCATCACCAGCGAAGCGGCGATGAAGAGCTCGGCCACTCCAGGGAACTTGACCCCAAAAGCCATTCCGACAAGTACGAGAGTTGTTGTTGGGATCAGAGCCCTAAGGGATGCCGAGCCGACAATGCCGGCGAGCAGCATTGGCCTGCTTACGGGTGCCAGAAGAAGGCGATCAAACCACCCCTGTTCGATATCGCGGGCCATGTTGGCTCCCGTGGCAGCGCCCGTGAAGCCAGCTCCCTGAAGCAGTCCGACCGGCAGGACGAAAGCGATGTACTGATCGAGGCCATTGAAACCGGGGAGGTGCGTGACCTGACCGAACACGGCTGTCAGGCCGAGCATGAAGATCGTTGGAGCAAGTACGCCGGGGATGGCGGCGCCGGGTACTCGGATCAGTTCGTTGAGGGCCCTTCGGATTAGTGCTGGCACGACCTGGCGTTCGCTCATCCTGCTCTCAACCTTCCGCGCAGGGCGTGCGTCGCGGTGGCAGCAAACAGCACGGCTAGCCCGAAGGCCGCGGCAAAGCCCTCAAGGACAGCTTTCGTCCCGCCGTAGCCGATAATTGGCGCGCGCATTCCGTTGGCCACATACGACAGCGGGTTGTAATGGGCGATCACATCAGCGGGAGAGCTGAGCAGGGCCTCCGGGAAGAAGGCCGATGAGAGAAACAGGATCACGAAGACAAGTGGGAAGAAGCCCTGAACCGTTGAGGCATTACCCGCTCGAAGGGCCAGCGTGACCCCAATCCCAGCAAATCCAATACCGGCTAATGCCCCAATTCCGTAGACGATCAATAGTCCGGGGATACCGTCATAGATTCCAGCCCCGAAGATGACTCCGAGCAGAACGAACCAGGTCAGCTGGAGACATGCGATTACCGCTGCGGCAAGCAGCCGGCCGAAGACAATCGACACGCGTGGAATTGGTGCGGCGACGAGACGCTCAAAGAAGCCCATCTCGAGTTCTAGTGCGACAGCGATTCCTGTTCCTACTCCGCCCAGAAGGAGTGACTGCGACATTGCTGCAGCGAGCTGAAAGTCAAAGAAGACTGGTGGCTGCCCATCAATGGTTGGGAAGCCAGGCAGTGCGGTGGCTTGGGAGAGGCCCCCAGTATTGACGGCAAGAAGGAGCGTCGGGAAAATTAGGAGTGGAGCGAGAAACTGAGGACGGCGGAGTGTTACGA
>JBAXCW010000246.1:0-2434 GCA_037141275.1 Actinomycetes bacterium | reverse complement strand
GGTAAAGCTGAACCCGTCCACTGACAGAGCCTTCGCATCCTCGGACCCGGATGAATCCACTAAGCGCTTGAACGCAGCGTCAAGAAGGTCATCAGGGACGATAGGGGCCTCACCCGTTGAGGCCAAAACATCCCCGTCCTCACTTACCTGAACCGAGAAGCTCAAGTAGCTGAGTCGGTGAACATCGGCGAACCTTGCATTCCTTGCGTTCAACCAGAGAAGCATGACTATAGGAAGCGCCAGACCAAGCAGAACGAGGAGGAGCGTGATTCCTACTGTCTTCGCAATGTCCTGGTGGGGGTAGATCTGTCCATGTACCTGAACATTTGTGGTCCTGACTCTCGGCCTCGCGGATCTAAGGTCAGGCGCGGTTGTCTTGATCTCAACTACGGCATTGGCGGCGGCATCAGTGTCAGGCTTGGTGGACTGAATAGTCACAGGAATCTGAGCCGCCTGACCCTTAGGAATCACTTTGCAGCTCGATTCAGAGGAAGGCAGCCCCGTCAGCTTCAGCCCGATGCTTCCGCCAGGCCGCTGAGTGACTTTTCCCCAGACACAGCCCGCACTAGAAGCGCTTGCAGTGACCCTGATAGTTCCCTTGAGAGGGTCCTTGCCATCGGTGTCGCCGAGCTCCAGTGAGGTGGGGTCAACAACGGGGAACCCACTGTCCTTGGGGAAGCTCAACTTCATATCTACCGCTCGCCAAACTGGCTGAACGATGATTCCCGGCTGTACTTTGAAATCTGAACGAAGGGTGAGCGTCCCGTCGCCCTCGGGCCAGTCGGCAGGGGGCCGGATTGTCGCAGAGAAAACGCCGCTGCTGTCCGGGCCAGTAACAACACCATCAACCGAAGCAGACGTAGAACCAAGGGAGTACCTGAGGGTGGACTTTGCTCGAGCGATCAGTTCAGGGGCCTTCGCAACCTCGCCATCCTTGGAGACAAACGAGAAGTTGAACTTACTCTCCTGATTGACGTGGAGACCGTCCTTGAGCTGATCTGTGACTGCCTTTTCCTCAACAGCCAGCGCCGCATAAAGACGGATTGCGGATGACCCCGCCGGCGTGCCACCCGAGAACTTCAGACTCCAATCGGCGTTTGCGTTGTTTCCCGTGAAGGTAACGTCGAGTCGGAGAATCCGGTCAGAAACCCAAGTCGGTCGGACTTTGGCGTCGGACTGATCCATCGTGAGCTCCCCACCGTTATTCTTCTGCGCGACGGAGAACCGCACTGGGTCGGGGCGGGGACCCTCAAGTGTCACTGTCTGACCCGCACTCCCGAGGCTGACCTCTACAACCATGTGGTCTATGCCCTCATAGACCTTGAAGTGCCTGTCGCCAGCGATCTTTGGTGTCTGAGGGTCGTTGAGGATCTGACCTAGCTTCCAGTACAGATCTCCGGTGTTCGCCTCAGTGAAGTATCCGGACTGGTAGAGGCCACCCTGTGCCCCTGGTCCTCCACACTGGGGGATGCTAGCCGCCCCAGGTCCGCCGATAGCGAGTGCCCTAAGGAAGTCGAACGGACCAGCCCCCAGGCCGATCCCGAACCTGAATATTCCGCTCTTCCCTGGCGCGTGGTCATTCAGCAGCGAGCCGATCAGTCCACCTTCTGAGCACAGGAGCGTAGCCTGCGCTCCAGCGCTGCTGTGAGGCTGCGGCTCACCGTCCGTGAACATCACCACTGCCCGGCAACCCACGTGACCCTCTCTCTTCCGATCTCTCAGAAAGCCTTCAGCCGCCTTGACCGCAGCCGTGTAGTTGGTCCAGTGTTCCTGATCCCTTGAGGCAAATGCGGCGGCTGCAAGTTGAGCCTCTTTGGACCCATCCGCAGAAGAGAGGTTCAACCAGTTCGCCGTCTGCCCAGCCTTGTGCAGCGGGTTTGTGCGACTCGCGAAGCCAACGAGGAGGATGTTGACGTTGGCTGGATTAGAAGACGCACCATCACGTCCTAACTGCTCCAGCTGGAGGAGTAATCCTTTGAGGGCTGGGATACGGCGATCACCCTTATCGTTCTTGTCGAAGAGACTCTTGGACTCGTCCATGAGAATTACCGCCGACAGCTCGTGTTCCTTAGTTACACACTCTTGAAGCCCGCTGGCGCCGTTTCCTTGGCCCTTTGCAACAGCAGTTCCCGGTAGAGCCCACAGGCACATGATGGCCGCGAGGGCTGCCCAAAGAACTCTTGCCTCCCTGACCGCCATTACTAAACGTGCCTCGCCAGAAGGAGGGCGTGGAATCCAGCAGACACTGTTGCAATGAGGACAATTGCCACCATCAAGCTCTTCAGCCCGGCTGAAAGCGTAGCCCCAGTTTGTACTTCTAACTTGGCTCCAGCGCGACGCGCGGATGCCACCAGAACTAGAGGAGCTAGTGAACCAATGATGTACCCGGCCAATTGAACAATCTGATCGTCCCCAAGTCCCATGCCATCGTTGC
>JBAXCW010000245.1:0-2436 GCA_037141275.1 Actinomycetes bacterium | reverse complement strand
TCGGCAAGCTCAGCAAGCTCATAGCCTCGCCCAGCCTCAATCACAGATACGCCCCCGTGGTCCATTTCGACCCTCCAGCGGTACCAGCAAAGATCCCAGGCCGCGACAAGCTCAACCCCAGCGTCCTCAAGATCGACGGCCGTAACAGTCGCGTCCCCAAGCGAGTGCCCAACGCTGTTGATGGTCTTGGAGTGCTCACTCGCATTGAAGGCCTCGACAGCCGTCCTGATTCGTCCGCTAGGCCCAGTCGGCTGAGCGCGCACACGCTGGTCCTGCCGAGGAGTGATTGGGTCGGGAGTAGAGGCGACTCGAGGACCCCTTCCTCGGAAGCGATCGAGCAGTCCGCCCTTCTCAGGGGTTGTAGGCGCCTCCTGCGGTCCACCAGCAGGCAGGTCCCGCCTCCAGCCTGATCGCAAGGCGTTCGGCTGACAGAGTTCACAGACCAGACGCGACTCACCGTGCGCATGAAAGACATCGGAGCGCTCACCACGAAGCAGGCCCCTGTGGCAGAACTCACAGACAGTTGTTTCGGTTGCGGTGCGAATCTTGCGGGTCTCAGTCATTGGGACGAGGCTAGCAGTGCCCCAATGATCAACCTCATGGGGCAACGACCCGCCCGCTTAAGCCCTTGGATGCGCCTGCTTGTATGCGGTTCTCAATCTTTCCTTCTCGACTCTCGTGTAGATCTGAGTCGTAGAAATCGACGAGTGGCCCAAGAGCTCTTGGATGGCCCTCAGGTCAGCCCCACCGTCCAGCAGGTGGGTTGCGAACGAGTGCCTAAGCATGTGTGGATGTGTTCCCGGTGGTAATCCTGCCCGAGACGCCCAGCCCGACAGCCTGCGACGAACATCTGAAGTAGACAACCTCTTCCCGGACCGCGTCAGGAATAGGGCTGGCGTGTCGCCCTCTGTAAGGGGATTCCTCCCCTTGTTGAGCCAGTCGACGGTTGCCTTAACAGCAGGCTCTCCAATCGGAACAACTCGCGTCTTTGAGCCCTTCCCCTCAACTCGGATCGTCTCACCATCAAAGTCGATTGAAGCAACGTTGAGATCGACTAGTTCTGCCGCACGAAGGCCTCCCCCGTATGCGATCTCAAACATGGCCCTGTCACGGAGCTCAAGTGGTGTGGTAGCGGGGATGCGCTCGAGGAGCGCCGCGACCTCATCCCCGCGCAGAACGTCAGGGAGCCGCTTCACACGCCTCGGGGCCGACAACAGTTCGGCCGGATTCTGCTCCATCTCTCCCCGCTCGCAAAGAGTTGAGAAGAACGATCTAAACGTTGCCAGACGACGCGCGATCGTAGAAGGAGCAAGACCGGCCGCAGAGAGCACCGCCACGTGTCGCCTCAGCTCACGAGCACCCACCTCTGTGGGATCGACCCCAGCGACCGAGGCCCATATGGCCAAGGCTTCCACGTCTGACAGATAGGCCCGCAAGGTTCGCTGGGCCACCCTGCGTGAGATAAGTCCGGATTCATACGCCGAGATAGCACTCGTCCAAGGGGTCGAAACCGATCTAGGGTCAGTAGGCTCGGTGCCAATGGGACTCTTCTTCATAGACACCTCAACAGGTCATGTCGCGACATTTGGGCAGCTCCGGGAGGCGGGAATAGAGGAGCCTGAAATGCCGTGGATGAAGATCAACGCTTCAATCGACGCAACCACGCTCTGGCATACGGTTCTAGTCAAAGAGGAGCGGGGAATCTTCATCGGCACTCTGACTCTTCGACATGGTGACCATCACTCCCTGCTGCTGGAACAGGGTTGGCAGGAGATAGCACCCGAAATGGTCGGCTCATCGCTGCCGGGGCACAATCCAACGACCGCTGTCAGCCCATCACCATGGACCGAGTAGAACGCCTCTAAGAGACGTAGACCGGCGTCCCCATGGGAACGCGGTCGTAAAGCCAGATCACGTCGACCGGAGCCATGCGGATACAGCCGTGTGAGGCGGCCGACCCCAATGAGCTTTCGTCAGCAGTGCCGTGAATTCCAACGCCTGCGGCCAGACCCATCCAACGGGCCTTAATGGGATCATCTGGCCCGGGTGGAATCACCTTCCCAGCCAGTTTTCCCGCCCAAGGACTGTTGGGTACATGCCAGGACGGGTTCGTCTGTTTCTCCTGCACCGCGTAGAGCCCGGCCGGGGTCTCGAGCCCAGCTCGCCCGACAGCGACAGGGAACGTCCTTGCGAGCTTGAGATGCTTGAAGAGGTAGAGCCGGTACCCAGAGCGGCTAACCGTGATGACAGTCGGATAGCGTCGAGCAATTCCCTTCAGACCCAACTTGGGCGGCACCGTCTGCATCGGTGCCGTAAAACGAACTCCGCTGCCCTTAACCGTGGGGCTTTCAAGCGCGGACACCAAAGAGGCGACCAGCTCGCGAGTGTCAACCACACGCCCAGCCGAGCCCTTGACGGGCTTGACCCAATCCGGCC
>JBAXCW010000244.1:0-2449 GCA_037141275.1 Actinomycetes bacterium | reverse complement strand
CCCTAGAGCAGTTCGATGTTCCAGTTCACCTTGAGACCACTGCCGAGCAGGTCAGTTGGGAAGAGGACGCGGACGGCAAGATTGTGGTGCTCCACACCGACAAGGGTGAAGTTCGCTCGCGCGCACTTGTAATCGCCGGTGGCCATGGCGCTTTTGAGCCCAAGAAGCTCCCCGGCTTTGACATGGACCCATGGGAGGGCCGTGGCGCCCATTACATCGTTGGCGAGAAGAAGGTCTTTGAAGGCAAGAAGGTCCTGATTGTCGGCGGTGGTGACAGCGCCTTTGACTGGGTCCTCAACCTGCTTGACACGGCCGACGAGGTCACCCTCGTTCACCGGCGCGAGGGCTACCGGGCCCACGAGGCGACGATCGCCCAGGTCATGGCACACGCCGAAGCGGGCCGAGTCAAGATGCGGATCCCCTATGAGATCTCACACATCGAAGGCGAGGACGGCGTGGAGAAGGTCCACCTGTCAGTCGTCGGTGACGAACCTGGCGACACGCTGATCGAGGAAGCAGACGCAGTTCTCCTTCAACTCGGCTTCAAGACTGCACTTGGGCCACTCAAGGACTGGGGCTTTGAGGTCCAGAAGGGCGCAATCGTTGTTGACCCTCTGATGCACACCTCGCTGGACCATGTTTGGGCTTGCGGGGACATATCCACATTTGAGGGCAAGCTGAAGCTAATCGCCACAGGGTTTGCCGAGTCGGCCATTGCCGTTGCGCAAGCCGTCCACACGATCAGGCCTGACACGAAAATTCAGCCGAAGTACTCGACCAACACCGGAGTTCCGGGTGCGGTCGAAGGTCAGGCTTAAGAGCCCGACCGGACCAAGCTCAGACTGCTGAGACCTGTTCCTCTTCTTCCGCAACGCGGAAGGAGGAACCGCAGCCACAGGCTGCAACAACATTTGGGTTCTCAACCTTGAACCCGGCACCTTGAAGGCCGTCTACGAAGTCGATCACAGAGCCGCGCACGAAGTCAACGCTCTCGCCGTTGATCAGGATCGTGATGCCCTGCTGCGCAACAACCTCATCACCGTCGCGCTTCTCGTCAAACGCAAGGACGTACTGGAAGCCAGAGCAGCCACCGCCCTTCACTCCAACGCGGAGGCCATCAACTGCTGAGTTGGCCTGCTGCTGGTCGAGGAACTCGCGGATCTTGTCTGCGCCTTGGTCGGTAACGGTGATCATTGGTTTGGATTGTATCGCCGATTGGCATGGATTCCCATTTCGACTCCGATTCCCATCATTGGTCGCTAATCTCACAGCCATGGCCCTTGACCCACTTCCCGTACTTAACGACCCAAGTCCCGACGAACTGCGCGAGCGGATCGAAGCGGCAATCCCCGGTTCTCGTGTAACTGAGGCCGGCGGCGACGGGCATCACTTCCGGGTGACAGTCATCAGTGACAGTTTCGAAGGTGTGTCAAGGATCAACCGTCATCGCACAATCAATGAAATCTTCGAAGGCGAACTGGGTGGTCGCATCCACGCGCTTTCGATCAGCTGCCAAACATCCGAGGAGGCAAAGTGAGCGAAACAGAAGCAAACCCACTGCGTGAGGCGATCGCTGGAGCAATCGCTGAAAAGGAAGTGCTCCTGTTCATGAAGGGAACCCCAGAGGCCCCAATGTGCGGTTTCTCAGCTCGGACCGTTGCAACGCTCGAGGCTCACGAGGCAACCTTCTTCTCTGTTGATGTACTCCCAGACCCTCGCATCCGCGAGGAACTCTCAGCTATTTCCAACTGGCCGACAATCCCTCAGCTGTTTGTCAAGGGTGAACTCGTTGGCGGCTGCGACATCATCACCGAGATGGCTGACACTGGCGAACTGGCAACAGTTCTTGGTGTCAAGGCCCCAGCCCAACCAGCAGCCAAGGCTCCTGAGACGGTTCAGGCACCACCGCTCACCATCGGGGACGCAACCGCAGAGTAGGACTCAGCTGGCCGACTTCTCGGCGTTGATCCATTCGAGGATCCGCCGGGAGTCACAGACTGCTTGCCCGTTCATCTCAAGAACGGGCACGGCACGCTGGCCGGTCAAGCGCAGGACATCATCGCGCTTGCCTTTGCTCAACGGTGCTCGTACTGATTCAAACTCAATCCCCGCCTTGCGGAGTCCACGGGCGACCTTGCCGCAAGCGCAGAGATAGTCGGTTGGCACGGGACAGCGGTGAAGGACTGCTTTGGATTCGCTCATGGTCGCACGACACTAACCGCTGACTCGGTTCGCCTTGCCACGCCGCCGAGCAGACGCAGTCCAATGTTCTGTCGAGACCCGGGTGCCGCAAGCGCGTCGCCCTCTCGCTCTCTCCACCACGCAACCGTGTTCTCGAGAGTTTCCTCATGCGGGGTCTGAGTCCAACCCAGGTCTCGCTTGGCTCGCGTTGAGCGGTAGGCCCAACGCTGACTAGCGAGGAAGATCTCCGTGCTGGTGACAATCGGGC
>JBAXCW010000243.1:0-2456 GCA_037141275.1 Actinomycetes bacterium | reverse complement strand
TCGTCCGCACCGCCGCCGCGGCGGGGTGTGCCGCGCGTAGGTGGACGGACTGAAGGAGTCCGAGTGCAATAAGTGTGGTGAGTATCGATGATCCGCCATAACTCATGAGCGGCAGCGGTACTCCCGTAATTGGCATTATCCCGAGGGTCATGCCTATGTTCACGAAGATCTGAAATCCGAGCATAGAAACTATGCCCGCACAGAGAAGTGAACCAAAACCGTCGCGTGCAAGGAGCACGAGACGAACAGCACGCCAAAGAAGCAGCGCGTAGAGAGCAATCACAAGAGCAGCGCCAACGAACCCCCAGCGCTCTCCTATGACGGCAAAGATGAAGTCTGTGTGATGCTCGGGAAGGAAGTCCAACCCGGTCTGAGTCGCCCCGCTGCCACCCCGTCCGAGTCGCTGCCCGGACCCAATCGCAATCAGGGATTGGTTGACTTGGTAGGTCGCGTTACCAGGGTCACTCGATGGGTTGATAAAGCCCGTCAGACGCTGTACTTGGTAGGGGCGCAGGAGGTCAACTCCGGCCGCGGGCAACACGGCGAGAACGAGCAAGATTGTTGCCAGACCCGCAGCGGTGATAGCCAGCAGATGGCGTGCTGGCGTTCCAGCAGCGGTCAGGACGGCAATGCCAATCGCAACGTAGACGAGGGCTGTGCCAAGGTCGGGCTGCAAGGCCACGATTCCGGCGGGAAGGACTGCCATACCCAGCAATCTCATAGTCACACGCGGCTCCGCGATCCGACGGGCGTACTCAACTCCAAAGCCCGCGATTGCCACGATCAACAGGACCTTGCCAAGCTCTGATGGCTGCAGCTGGAAGAACGGGAGGCTGATCCAACGCTGAGACCCCCTGGTGCTACCCCCGACGATGAACACAAGAATGTTTCCAGAGACGAGGGCTCCCCACGCGAGGCGCCGGTATTGGTAGAGAACGCTGTAATCCAACCGGGTTAGGAAGACTGCGACCAGAAGTCCAACACCGGCGTAGATCGCCTGCCTGTCGGTGAAGTAGGACGTATCACCCTTGATGTCATTGGCCGTCGCGCCGTTGATGGCCACCAGTGAGATCGCGATCAAACCGAAGGCTGCGGCAATGATCCACGGGTCGAGGGCCGGGGCATGGAACGAGCGTTGCCGTGGCCGGATTGCTTCCTCAATGGATCGTCTGCCAATAGATGTGCTCATAGGGTCTTCGAACTCCCCGTCACTAGCTTCTTCTTGATTCCAAGCCACTGAGATGCAATCAGGCGAGCAGCCGGAGCCGCTGAGACAGCCCCGAAGCCACCTTGCTCAACTGTCACAACGATCACAAGCGGTCGGGTCTTGTCTGGAATGTAGGCCGCATACCACGCCTGATCAGCTTGCCCTGACCGTTGTGCGGTTCCCGTCTTTCCGTAGACGGTTCGTCCAAAGCTTCCGAATACATCGGCCGAGGTTCCACCCGGATCCATTGCCGCCTGCCGAAGGCCCTCTAGTACTAGTTTCACATCTGACTGATTGATGCGGACATGCCTAGCGGGGGCCGAACGGATCGCTTGCAGGACAAGCCCGTCATCGTTCCTCACGTCCTGGGCTACCCTCGGCTGAAGCACGCTCCCGCCGTTGACGATTGCCGAATAGCCCACCGCGAGTTGCAGCGGGGTGGCAAGAAAATCACCCTGTCCCACGGAGAGGTTGACGCTGTCGCCAACCGTCCAGCCCCGTCCATCCGAAAGGCCGCAGGCGTGACCCCGCTTCTTCGCGCACTCCTGCTCCATCAGCTTCCGTTCATCGCGCCAGTGGGGCGACGGAATTGTCCCGGCCACCTCCCCGGGAAGGTCGATGCCAGTTGTCTGACCAAACCCCAACTGATGCGCGAGATCCTGAATTGGCCCACCCTGCGGTGCTGTGCTGTTGAGCTTGGCCCCGAGGCGGTAGAAGTAGACATCCGACGACAGCTTCAGTGCTGATGTCAGATTGACGGGTCCGTTAGCGATGTTGCCCGCGTTATGGAAGATCAGATTTCCAATCTTGGTGGATCCTTGGTCGTCAACTGTGGTGCTCTTAGTCACTGCACCCTGAGCCAGCGCAGCAAGCGCCGTCACGGGCTTGAAGGTTGACCCGGTCGGATAGGCAGACTGAATCGCCCGGTCAAGCTGAGGGTAAGTAGCTCCCGGACCAAATAGCTGCTGGTAGTGGGCGTTGCTGATCGGCTTCGCAAACACGTTGGGGTCAAACGATGGGGCTGATCCGAGGCCAACTACGCTGCCGTCGCGGGGGTCCATGGCCACATACGCCGATGCGCCCACCCCACTCCCTGCGCCGAGGCTAATAGCCGTCAGGAGCGCTGCTTGACCTTCCTTCATGACGCCAAGGTCGAGTGACAAGCGCAGGGTCCTACCGGGGACTGGGTTCTGTCGAAGCAAGGTCCGTCTGGCATGACCCGACGAATCAACCTGGATCCGTTCAGCTC
>JBAXCW010000242.1:0-2471 GCA_037141275.1 Actinomycetes bacterium | reverse complement strand
GTTTATCGCCCCGTGGAGTTGAAGGGCCGCGAGTTGATTGACGGCGGCATCGTCTCCACCACAAACCTCGACATTGCGGTTGAGGCGGGGGCGAAGTTCATCATCGTGGTCAACCCGCTCGTTCCTTATGTCAACGACCTCGACACGCCAACCAAGGCTGGCGGTCAGCGCTTGCGCGTTTCCCAGCTTGGCTTCCAACACATTGGCTACCAGACCTTCAAGCTCCTGGCCTACCAGCGCCTTCACGAGATGCAATCGCACTGGGAGAAGCGCTATCCCGGTGTTGACATTCTTTTGATCGAGCCTGCCGCTGACGATGAACTGATGTTCAAGACAAATGTCATGAACTTCACTTCACGCTTGGACATTGCTCGACACGGGTTCCAGTCTGTGACCCTGTCGCTCTCTGAGGACTATGAGCGCATCAAGCGCATGTCTGCCAAGCATGGGGTGGAGATCTCAGCCACGCGCGTGCGCAAGGTTGTCAAGCACTTC
This sequence comes from Actinomycetes bacterium, assembly GCA_037141275.1. Lineage (GTDB taxonomy): Bacteria > Actinomycetota > Thermoleophilia > Solirubrobacterales > Solirubrobacteraceae > WLNJ01. Next base: position 1,976 of record JBAXCW010000242.1, on the reverse strand, counting down.
ACTGCCGAGCAGGAGAAGACTCGTGCCTGGCGTCGGATTCTCGAGCAGACGACGGCGACGCTTCTGCGTCAGTCGGCTGACGAAGGCGCCTGACCGGCTGCTTCCAGCAGGCCCTCGGCCAGCCGGTCTGTTGCAGTCTGGTCGCCACGTATTGCCGCGCAGATCCTTGTTGGCTCGCCAACTTCAGCACCATCTCTAACCAGGACCCCGGCATCCCGCAACTTGGCTGCAAGCTCTGCTGAACCAATGCCGGGCACTGATGCCCACACAAGGTTTGCGTCCGAAGGTCCAATGTCCACCGTGCTGGAGCGCAGCAGGGCTTCAAGCCGCGCCTTCTCCGTGCTGACGGCGGCAACGCGGGCATTGCGCTGCTGCTTGGCCTCATCGAGTGCGGCCAGTGCGCCTGCCTCTGACGGTGCGGGTACCCCGAGCAGCGGTGTCAGGGACTGGAGGACTTCTTCGCCTCCGGGGCCGGCCAGCACCCAGCCGACCTTCAGGCCTGAGAGTCCCCAAGCCTTGGACATGCTGCGGACCAAGAAGAGGCCCGGGGTGTCTGCGACAAGCTCGTTCATGCGGTGAATGTGGTTATCACCCGCATAGTCGATCAGTGCTTCGTCAACTATCAACACAGTCTTCGGGGTGAGCTTGGCGCGAAGCTGGGCGATGCCCTCAGCGTCAATCAGATGCCCATCCGGGTCGTTCGGATTTGTCAGCACCATCACTGGCGCGCGACCGGCAGCGTTAGCCGCGCTGGCGATCGCCTCCGGCTCGCGGGGGACAGTCAGGGGGATTGGTTGGGCACCAACGATTCCTGCCAGCAGGGGGTGGAGGCGATACGAGGGCCAGGGGATCAGGATCTGTTCGTCCTTGGCGACAAGCTTGGCCACCAGCGCTGCCATTAGCCCGTCGGCGCCAGGTCCCACCGCAACATTCTCAGTGTCAATCCCCGTCTCTGCGCTGACACGGTCACGCAGTTCGGAGGACAGCGCATCGGGCTGCTGGTTGAGTGCTCGCTTGGCTGCGAAGGAGATCGCTGCTGCAACGGCAGGGTGGGGGAGTTCGTCTGCTGTTGAGGTTGTTAGGTCCAGCAGTACGACTTTGGAGAGCTCCGCCTCACGGCGCTCATCAGCTTGCTCTTTGAAGTCCGCGCGGATCTCCTCGTCGGTTAGCTCCGCAAAGCGCCGGTAGCGGTCCATGAACCCCAAGGTCAGGCCAAACCCTTAGAGGTGGATTCCTACGGGGGCGAGCTCAGCTCCACTGAACAGCAGGAGCCAGCCGGTGAAGCAGGCTGCGCCAATCAAACATGTGAATCCAAATACTCGGCCGATCGCGCCCTCTTGCTGGTCATGCCCTGCGGCACGGCGCGCGAGGATCCACCAGCGGTCAATGTGTTTGAGGACTACCAAGCCACCCATCAGGGCGCCAAGGATCAGCAGGAAGGCGGAGAGAATGCCAATGCCAGGGCTTCCAGTGATGAACTGAACCTGTGAGCCCACCCAGAGTCCAAGCAGGGGCAGGGGGCCCCAGTAGGAGAGGGCAATCAGGCACATCACAAACAGCAGGAAGCCCGCGAAGGCAGCATCAATCCGCCGCCGGGCTTTGGACCCGGGTGGCGGAAGGGCGCGGTAGCGGATCGGCCCAGTTCCCGGCCGGCGGCCGATGAAGAGGCCTCCGGTTTCACTGGGGTCGGTCCGCAATTTAAAGCCTCCTTGGTTACGCCCCGTAGAGAGCGTCGAAACGGTCGATGTACTTCTCGTTCACAATGTTGCGCTTCACCTTCAGAGTAGGGGTCAATTCCCCTGTCTCCTGTGTGAGGTCGTGTTCGAGGATGAAGAACTTCTTCACCTGCTCAACCTGTGCGTACTTGGAGTTGGCCTTATCGAGCTCCGTTTGGATGATCTCTAGGACTTCTGGGTTGACTGCCAGCGACGCAATGTCGTCTGGCAGGCCCTTTGCCTGTGCCCACGGAATGATCT
>JBAXCW010000241.1:0-2474 GCA_037141275.1 Actinomycetes bacterium | reverse complement strand
ATCATTGGAGTAGGGGGCTGCTGGGCCCAGTCAGTAAAAGAGGAGGTGTTCCTCCAATTCCCATTTGTGGACGTAGCCTTTGGACCGGGTCAAGTTGACCGGCTTGCAGAGTTCCTCAACAGCGACTCCCTCACAGCTCAGGGCTTCTTCGAGTTTGAGTCATTCACCGGCCGCCTGCCACAAAAACGGGAGCGTGAACACCACGCCTGGGTTCAGATCAGCGTGGGCTGCAACTGCCGTTGTTCCTATTGCATCGTGCCAATGACGCGGGGGATAGAGGCCAGCCGTCCGCTCGATGAACTCGTTGAAGAAGTCAGAGGCTTAGTAGCTAAGGGGGTCTCGGAGGTCACTCTGCTCGGCCAAAATGTGAACTCCTATGGCCGAGACCTAAAGGACGGGGGAATCACCACCTTTTCCGGACTGCTGCGGGAGATAGATGGTGTTGAGGGCCTCAAACGCCTTCGATACACCAGTCCTCACCCCAAGGACATGCGAGAGGACGTTGTAGAGGCCCACAGAGAGCTCAAATCTGTATGCGAACACATTCATCTCCCGCTGCAGGCTGGCTCCTCAAAGGTCCTTAAAGCGATGCGCAGGACATATGACCGAGAGCGTTACCTCGCACGGGTCGAGATGATCCGCTCTGTTCTCCCCGATATTGGCCTGACCACCGACATCATCGTCGGATTCCCCGGGGAGACAGAGGAAGATTTCCAGGAGACGATGGAGGTCGTTGACCAAGTCGGGTTCGATGGGGCTTTCACTTTCATCTACTCAGCCCGGAGAGAGACAGACGCGGCCGAGATGCCAGACCAAGTTGACCACCAGACCAAGGTCGACCGGATGCAGCGCCTCCTTCCACTAGTTCAGAGGAGAGCAAGCGAACGAGCACAGCGGTTTATCGGCCGTGAGGTGGAAGTGCTCGTTGAAGGAGCCTCCCGAACGGACGCAGCTCGCCTACGGGGAAGGTCACGCGAGAGCAAGGTCGTCAACTTCGACGGTGTAGCCGAGGCGGGGCAGATAGTGAAAGTCACTATTGAAGCCGCTACCAGCCAAACCTTGGACGGAACGCAAGTCCTAGCGGGAGTACCGACCGTCTAAGGCTTGTTCAGCGCTTAGGGCGCTGCTGGTCAGCCATCACTTCGGAGAGCTTCCCGCCACCAAGCCGCTTGCTCGCAGCTTGATACGCGGCAGGAGCCACCTGAGCGAAGTTAGCGCCGAGCCGTAAGGCGAGCGGAGCAACATCAACTTGGGCTTGATTCTTCTCAATGGCCCTCATAGTTGCCGCGGCAACCTTTTCCGGGGTGACCGTGTTCATCCCCGGACCCAGATGGGCACCACTGTCGGCGAACATTCCGGCGTCACTCACAAAGCCCGGGCAGATGACTGACACGCCAACACCGGTATCGGCGAGATCAGCGCGGAGAGCAAGCGATAGCCCTCGGAGACCAAACTTTGTAGCCGAATACATTGCTGTCCCGGCAGATGCGGCCTTCCCGGCAAGAGAGGAGATGAAGACGATGTGTCCAGTACCTCTAGCTGCCATTCCCTCGGCCAGCAAGCGAGCCATGACGGCTGGCGCGCGCAGATTGACCTCAATAGCGCGGTCAATCTGATCAATCTCGTATTCCATTAGGTCGCCCGATGCGGGGAGCGCCGCGTTGAGAATTGCGACATCAACCTCGCCAGCGGAGCGAACGAGATTCTCGACGTCTGTGCGGCTCTCCATATCAGCACAGAGAACCTCGGCTCCAAGGCTGCTCGCAAACTCAGCAATCTGATCGGGGCGGCGAGCCGAAAGCACTAGAGATCCGGCGTGGGGGGCTGCGGCTGAGGCAATCGCCTGTCCGAGGCCGCCAGCTGCGCCAGTGATGAGAATGCGTCCAGAGAGTGGTGTCATGACCAACAGAGTGACAGGATCACCCTGTGAACGAACTTCCCGTCATCGCCATATTCGGAGCTACTGCCACTGGTAAGACCTCGGTCGCAGCTGAGGTCGCCCGAACTCTAAGCGCCCGAGGCCTGCAGTCCGAGGCCGTCAGCGCGGACGCCTACGCGGTGTACCGGGAGATCCCAATCATCACTGGGGCTCCCACGGCAGCTGAGCAGCAGATGCTGAAGCATCACTGCGTCGGGATACGAAGCGTCACCGATGAGTTCAGCGTTGGTGAGTTCATGGGCCGTGCCCACTCGGCAATCGACCAGATCCGAGCAGAAGGGAAGGTCGCGATCGTCGTCGGAGGCACAGGCCTTTATCTCCGTGCCGCTCTCTCGAACCTTGATCTCAAGCCTCCGGTGGATCCGGACCTTCGGGCAGTGCTTGAGACACGGCTTGACCAAGAAGGGGCTGAGGGGCTGCATGCCGAGCTGGTGGGGTTGGAGCCGGAAGTGGCTTCGAGACTGAGCACCTCCGACCCACGGCGGATCATCAGGGCTCTCGAGCTTGTCAAGAGCGGCCTGCCGCCCCACAAGAG
>JBAXCW010000240.1:0-2492 GCA_037141275.1 Actinomycetes bacterium | reverse complement strand
TTCGTGTTCGGGCCAGCATTTGCCATTGCGAATGCGCCTCGAACGACCTTGTGGTCATTGAACTCATCCTCAAAGGTGTAGCCGGGGCCACCGGTGCCATTGCCGTCTGGGCAGCCGCCTTGGATCATGAAGTCCTTGATGACTCGGTGGAAGTTGAGCCCGTCGTAGAACCCTTCGGCCGCAAGCTTGCGGAAGTTTTCAACTGTCTTTGGTGCGTCCTCGTCGAAGAACTCGATTTCGATTACGCCCTGTGTGGTGTTCATGGTTGCTTTTGACATGAATGGCAGTCTAGCCGGCTGAGCGTTCGAGCTTCAGTTCGCCGTTGCCGACCTTGGCACCAGCGGCTTCGCGGCAGACGCGCTCAGCTTCGCTGGCGGGGACTTCGAGCATGCTGAAACGCTCCAGGACCGTGACGTTCTTGATCTGTTCGCCTTCAAGTCCAAGCTTGGTGAGGGCACTGATCAAGTCGCGGACTTCAACATTGTCGGCCCGGCCGACTGAGGCGATCAGCTTGACGCTGGGCTCCTCTGGCTTTGGCGCCGCACCGTTCTCCGGCTCGCGCTTTGGCTTCTCGTGACGCTTGGGTGGGGCGGTTGTTGTCTGCGGCTTCGTCTTGGCACCAGCCTCCCAAGGGGTCATCTTGGTTGAGGTGTGCTTCTCGATGGCAGCGAGGTCTGAGGCCTGCTTTGGCTCGTAGAAGGTCACGGCGCGACCTGATCGCCCAACCCGGCCAGTTCGGCCGATGCGGTGAACGTACGTGTCAGGGGAGTTGGGAACATCAAAGTTGATGACATGCGTGACGGTGCTGACGTCAAGGCCGCGGGCAGCAACATCAGTGGCAACAAGGACTGGCACACGGCCACCCTTGAAAGCGAGCATCACACCATCGCGGGATCCCTGGCTCATGTCTCCGTGCAGTGCGCGGACATTCATACCCTCGTCCTTGAGCTTCTTGAAGAGGCGGTCGCAGCCGATCTTGGTGCGAACAAAGACGATTGCCTGATCTGGCCGTTCGGCCTTCAGGACCTTGGCAAGGGCATCCGGCTTTTCCTTCTGGGGAACTTCAAGGCAGAACTGCTCGACGGTGTCCACGGTCAAGGTGTCTGACTTGACCTTTACGTGGACTGGGTCGTAGAGGTACTTCTCTGACAAGCGCTGGATCTCTGCGGGCATCGTTGCTGAGAACAGTGCGGTCTGGCGGCTACCAGGGGTAAGGCTCAAGATCTTCTCAACGTCTTCAAGGAACCCGAGGTCAAGCATTTCGTCTGCCTCGTCCAAGACAACAAAGCGGCAGGAGTGCAGAACAAGGGAGTGACGGGAGATCAGGTCCTTGACGCGCCCAACTGTGCCGACGACAACCTGGCCGCCAGCGCGCAGCTGTGCTTGCTGAGTCTTGATTGGCGCGCCGCCGAATACGGCAACGACATCAATGCCCTTCTTGGATCCGTAGGAGCGGATGGCCTGAGTGACCTGAATGCAGAGTTCACGGGTCGGAGTGAGCACCAGTGCTTGGACGTCGCGGTCGCTTGGATCCACGTACTGAAGGAGGGGGAGGCCGAAGGCTGCAGTCTTGCCTGAACCGGTCTGGGCTTGACCGATCATGTCGGAGCCGCCGAGGAGTGTGGGGATCGCCTGCTCCTGAATTGGAGATGGCGTCTCGTAGCCGACCTCGGTCAGCGCCTCAAGAATGTCAGGCGCAAGGCCAAGGTCTGCAAATGTCGTCACTTCGAAGGAGCATAGGGGGGAACCGCCGCCAAGGCTTTGGCGGGCAGTCCCTTCCCGGTCTTACGCGGTCGGGTCGATGAAGACTTTGCCCGTGGTGCGACGCTCCTGAAGGGCGGTCTGTGCCTCTGCGGCTTGGTCCAGTGCGTAGACCTCTCCGACGACTGCCTTGAGCTCGCCACGACCGGCGCGGGCAAAGAGGTCGCCCAGGGCCTCGCCGATCATCTCGGGCTTGGTCAGGCAGTGCATCAGCCAGAAGCCGGCAACAGTCCATGACTTCTGCATCAGCCTGCCATTGCTTACCTCGTTGGGCTCACGCGAGGCAAGTCCGTAGGCGCAGATTCGGCCGAAGGGAGCTAGAGCGTTGAGGCTTTCCTCAAAGACCTGACCGCCAGCCATTTCAAAAACAACATCAACCTTCTTGCCGTTGTTGGCTTCGATGATCCGGTCGCGCATGCCTTCAGGCTCGGAGGAGATCGCAGCGTCGGCACCTAGTTCAAGACAGAGTGCGCGCTTCTCCTCGGTTGAGGCGACGGCGATCACACGGCCCGCACCGAGTGCGTGCCCGAGCTGGCAGGCAAGGGTTCCAACGCCCCCCGCACCGGCCTGGATCACAACTGACTCGCCTTCGGCAACGCGGCCGATCGTCTTGTAGAGGTGCCAGGCAGTCATGCCCTGGACCATCATCGCGACGGCTGTTTCGTCACTGACCCCTTCGGGGATCGGCACAGCCATCATCGCTGGGACCTTGACGTACTCGGCATAGCCAC
>JBAXCW010000239.1:0-2494 GCA_037141275.1 Actinomycetes bacterium | reverse complement strand
GCCGAGGAACCCGAGGCCGTGCGGTCCTTGTTTGCCAACCAGCCCCGCTCTGTGAGGGTGACAGTCAGCTAGCACCTTGGATACAGCGTGCCTCCGACCCGATCAGCAGTACGCTTCGGGGAGTAAGAATTCGCACCACGGGAGAGGACAGCGATGTTGACACGGAAGAGCTTTACAACAGCTGCACTGATTACGGCCACATGTGTTGGTCTGACGGCTGCGCCGACTGCCTCAGCATCTCTCTCAACAAGCCAGAAGGCTGCGATTCAGAAGGTTGGGTCCGCCGCTTACATCTACGGCTACGCGCCTGTTTACATGCAGCGCAATGTCGCCCGGTTCCCCGCAAACATGGTCGTAAACGTTCAGTACTTAGCTACTGAGATGACGCGCACGGTCGTCAAGCCCAACTCAGACACGCTCTACACGATCATGGTTCTCGACGTGGGCACAGACCCTGTGATTGTCCACGCTCCATCAACGGGCAGCCGCTACTTCAGTTTCGAACTGCTTGATGGACACACCAATGTGTTCGGTTACATCGGCACGCGTGCCACCGGTAACGGCGGCGGCGACTACGCCATCGTTGGGCCCAATTGGAATGCGACGACCACTCCACTCGGCAAGAGTGTCGTTGGCGTCATCCGCTCCCACACCCCGCGCGTCTGGGTTGTTGGCCGCACGCTTGTAGACAGCGAGGCTGACCTGCCTGCAGCAGTAGCAGTGCAGGATCAGATCACCGCGCAGAAGAACAGCAAAGTTGGCGCAGCCGAGTATCTGCCCAACTTCAACCTGACGACACCCAACAATGCGCTGGGTACCCCAGCGGACATGGTTCCTAACGCCGCCTACTTCAAGGAGTTCGGCACTGTGATGGCAGCCCAGCCACCGATTACTGCGGACGCAACGACCATTACCTCCCTTGCTAAGTACGGCGTAGGCCCAGGACTTGACCCGAACAAGACGCAAAGTGCTGCTGTGATGGCAGAACTCGTCAAGGGTGCCAAGGCAGGCCAGGCCAAGATTGACGCTGGCATTGAAACGCAGCGCAAGGCTTCCGCTAAGAAGAACAACGGCTGGATTCTGTTCGACCGCGTTGGTGACTACGGAACTGATTACTTGACGCGTGCGATCATCGCCCAGATCGGTGTTGGTGCCAACAAGCCAGCGGAGTCCATCTACCCCGGCACGACCCATGACTATTCGGGCAAGCTCCTCAACGGTGGGTCCAGCCATGTGTACAAGGTGCACTTCAATGCTGGGCAAACTCCACCTGTTGACGGCTTCTGGTCAATCTCCATGTACGCGGACGATCAGTTCTTCATCGCCAACCCAATCAATCGCTTTGCGATCGGCGACCGCACTCCTGACTTGACCTACAACAGCGATGGCTCCCTTGACATCTGGGTTAGCTACGCGCAGCCGTCGGTTGCCCATAAGGGCGTTAAGAACTGGCTGCCAGCCCCGGCCACGACCTTCACGCTTGTGATGCGCGCCTACATTCCACGGGCATCAATTCTCAGTGGGACGTGGAAGTACCCCAAGATCACTCGCGTTAGCTGAGTAGAGCGCTTGGCCTTGTAGGAGGCTGCGTTACGCGCCGGGTGCTTCGCGGTCAATCCGCTCAAGTACGCCGGCGATCTTTGCGTCGCGTTGCATGAGTGCGTCGGTTGCCATGTTGAACACTCCGCGCAACATTGAGAACGGCACCCACCTGCGTGGGACGATGATGCGCGCTGAGCGCTTCTCCATACCGTTAGCGATTGCCTTGGCGGCTCGTTCTGGCGTGATCGTCTTGCCCAAGGGCCCGCGGAAGGCATGGTCTGCAAGTTCTTTGACTGGTCCCGGGTCGTGCATTGCGATTCTGGCGATGTTGGTGTCAACCCAGCCAGGGTAAAGAACCCCTGCGCTCGCGCCGCGGTAGGCAAGCTCAGTCCGCAGGGCCCGACCAAGCTGCTCGACTGCTGCTTTTGACATCGCATACGGGGCGTTGACAACACCATTCATAAAGGCGTATATGGAGGATGTGATCAGCACATAGCCGCCGTTCTCGATCACCTGGGGCAGACCAGCGCGGACGGTGTGCCAGACGCCGTTTAGGTCAACGTCTATGACCTTCTCGTACATCTCGTCAGTTAGCCCAGCAACTGTGAGGGGCGGGTCGTTGGCTATCCCAGCGTTTGCGAAGACAATGTCGACCTTGCCAAAGTGCGCAACGGCCTGGGCTACGGCTTGGTCTATCGAGGCTCGGTCGGTGACGTCTACGACGATTGGCAGGGCACGCTCACCAAGCTCAGCCGCCAGGTCAGTCACCTGCTCCAGCCCGATATCCGTTACGACCACGTTTGCCCCGCGCCCAATCAGCTCCCGTGATGTCGCGGCACCGATGCCACCGGTCGCGCCGGTGATCAGGACTGTCTTGCCGAGCAGGCCGAACTCCATCACCTCGAGCCTAACCCATAGCGCTCGGGGTGATCCCGATGATTAAGCGTTTGGC
>JBAXCW010000238.1:0-2497 GCA_037141275.1 Actinomycetes bacterium | reverse complement strand
ACCCACCGTCACATCCCCATCATGGAGAATCGACGCCAATAGAGCCGCATCCACACCGGCATCAAACGCGGCAGCCATGTGTTCGGCGGTTCCCGCTCCACCTGAAGCGATGATCGGGACTGACACCGCACCAACCGCAGCGTTCAGAAGGTCTAGGTCATAACCGACCTGAGTCCCATCCCGATCCATGCTTGTGAGGAGGATCTCCCCGGCCCCAAGACGGGCAGCTTCTACAATCCACTCGATCGCCTCTCGGCCAGATTCACTGCGACCGCCGGCCGTCACAACCTCCCAACCATCGCCGCACGAGCGTTGACGCGCGTCAACCGCGAGAACCACGCATTGGGAACCAAAGCGGTCAGCCATTCGGGAGATCAAAGTTGGGTCAGCTACGGCAGCACTATTGACAGCCACCTTGTCAGCTCCTGCGTCGAGGACTCCTTGAGCATCGTCGGAAGAACGGATACCGCCACCAATTGTGAACGGCACGAAGATCCGTGCCGCAACCCGGGATGCCAGCTCAACCGCCGTGGAGCGCTCACTGCTTGTCGCTGTGACGTCAAGGAAGACAATCTCATCCGCACCGCCGTGGTCATATCTCTCCGCGAGCTCAACGGGATCCCCAGCGTCTCTCAACTCGAGGAAGTTGATCCCCTTGACAACTCGTCCGTTGTCAACATCAAGACACGGGATGACTCGTTTGAACGCCATCAGGTGGCCTTCAGGACAGCTGTGGCCTCAGCGATAGTGAACTTACCTTCGTGCAGAGCCCTTCCAACTATTACCCCGGTGACGTTGACTAGCCGGAGTGCGGTCATGGCCGCCAGGTCATCGAGCGACCCAATGCCACCTGCGTAGACAATCGAGCCCTTGGTCATCGCAGAAACCTCGCGAATTTCTTCGAGGCCGGGCCCTTCGAGCGTCCCATCCTTCTCGATGGCCGAATAGACAAACTGGGTAACGCCCTGCCCTGCAAGCCTGTCAATTACGTCCACGACACGCTGACCAGACTCCTCAGTCCAACCCTCAACAGCGACGTCTCCTCCGCGCCCATCCACGCTCACAACAAGCGCACGGCCGAACTCGGTAAGGGCTTGGTCAACTAGTTCGGGGTTATTGATCGCAGCGGTTCCAAGCACCAAACGCGAAGCCCCTATCGCTGCTGCTGAGCGCAGGTCGTCCAGAGTCCGAAGCCCACCCCCAAGCTCAATTGGAATATCAACCGCCGCAACCATCCGCGAGACCACGTCGAGCTGCTCTGGTCTCCCCGACTTAGCCCCATCTAGGTCAACCACGTGCAGAATCGAAGCCCCTTCGGACTGAAAGCGTCGCGCGGCATCAGACGGGTCCTCCTCATAGACAATTTCGTCCTTGTAATCGCCCTTGCGGAGCCGGACCGTATTACCCCCGAGGAGGTCGATTGCTGGAAAGAGTCTCATGGTTAGATAACGATCTTCTTGTCGACCGCAGCTGCAATCCCAGCAAAGTTTCCAAGCAGCCGCAGTCCGGCATCAGAACTCTTCTCTGGGTGGAACTGAACTCCGTAGATGTTCTCCCGCTCGACAGCCGAGGTGAACACTTCGCCGTGACTGGCAGTCCCAAGCACATCTTCCCGATCGCCTGGCTCGGCTACAAATGAATGCACGTGGTACATGGCGGTCTCTGCTTCCAGGCCGGCTGTCAACTGTGACGGCCGTGACCACTGGACGAGACTCCAGCCAATGTGGGGAACGCGCTCATTGCCAGCATCCAACGGCCGAACACGGCCGTCTAAGAGACCAAGCCCCTCCGTGTCCCGCTGTTCGCCGGAGCTCCCAAACAGCATCTGCATGCCTAGGCAGACCCCGAGCAATGGAATGCCGTCGTGAGCCTGCTTCTTGAGGAACTCCGTGAAGCCCGATGCCGACAGGGCCGCCATCCCGTTCGGAAACGAGCCGACGCCTGGAAGCATCACAGCGGCGCAGCCTTCCGCGTCTGCGGGCGAAGTACACCGGACCGGTGTCGAGCCCGTTTTAGTGAGCGCCCTAGTGAGCGATGTCAGATTCCCAGTCCCGTGGTCAACGACCGCGATCTTGGTTCCGACGGAGGACGACATCAGTCAGCAGTCGCAGACACGAACCAGGAACTCAGGACAGCGTTCCCTTGGTGCTTGGGACACCAGAACTGAGAGGATCGATAGCAACAGCAACCCTCAGGGCCCGTGCGAATGCCTTGAATGATGCCTCTATCAGGTGGTGTGCCCCGCCAGCGCGTTGCTCCTCAATGTGAAGAGTGAGCCGCCCATTAGCCGCCACTGCGCGCATGAACTCCTCGAGCAGGTCATGGTCGAAGCCACCAGTGACCCCGTCAGGCAGCGCGACATCAACGGCAGCAAAGGGTCGCCCTGAAAGGTCGATGGTTGCCGCGGCGCGAGCCTCGTCCATTGGGATGACTGAGTAGCCGTACCTGTTAATGCCGGAGCGATCCCCAAGAGCCTCATCCAGCGCCCTTCCGAAAC
>JBAXCW010000237.1:0-2506 GCA_037141275.1 Actinomycetes bacterium | reverse complement strand
GCAGAGAACCGCGCCCAAGGCCGCGAGCGGAACGAGCAGTGACGAAGGCGACGAGCCAGCGTGAAGCAGCCCAAACAAGACGCCGGTCGCCAGCACGCCGACAACGAGGCCAGCGTGCTTCCAGAGCACTGTGAAAACAAAACCTCTGAACAGAAACTCCTCCGCCAGCGGCGCTGCCACAGTCACAAGTAGCGCCCCGCCAGCCCAAAGGAACGCTGAGCGGTTGACCCCCAACTGGTCGGTCAGGGTCTGCTTGTCGTGGGAGTGGAGCAGAGCCTTCCACGCGGCAGTCACCCCGATGAAGACAAACCAGCCAAGTACTGCCAGCGCAATTGCCCGGCCCTTGCGGGTAACGGCCACGAAGCCGAACTCAGCTGGGGCCAGCTTGCGTACTGCCAGCCACACAGCAAACGCAGCACCACCAATGAAGGCCAGATCCTGAATGAAGGTCTCGCCCAGAACAACACCGTGTGCCTTAAGGGAAATCTTCGTTCCAGCAAGCCTTCCCACAGCGAGCACCAAGATTGCAAACATCGCCGCTCCGAGGAGCGCAAAGCTGGCGATTGACAAGACGGCGACCGGGATAGTCCACATCGGCCAGTCTGGAAGACCAGCTCTTATCTGCTTGAGATCACTCACTGGTCAAAGGATCCCACCCTGCGGGGGCGAAGGAATTCAAGGCTAGACTTGGCTGGTTGGTTACCTTCAATGAAGGTAACTCAGATAACTGATCCATGACCCAAACGTCCCGACAAAAACGCAAGGCGCGAGCTTCTAGGTCCAAGGGTTCCAAGATCATTCTCGGTTCAGTCCTTGCCGTTGGCGGAATTGGCCTCCTTGGCTTCGGCTGGATCCTCGCCACGGCAGCAGGCTCACCTGGCATTGACGAGCTTCGTCCATCAGAGCAGGGCTCAACATCTGCGGTCTACGCGGCCGATGGCAGCCGTCTGGGATTCATGTCCACGGTGGTCCTCAGAGAACCTGTCGACGGATCACTGATCCCGAAGCAAATGGGGCAAGCAACGGTCGCGATCGAGGACCGCCGTTTCTACCAACACACCGGAGTGGATTACGTCGGCATTGTCCGCGCGGCGGTTAAGAACCTGACCTCAGGCAAGACCCTCCAAGGTGGTTCGACGCTGACGATGCAGCTTGCCCGCAACCTCTATATCCCTGGTGAGCGAAGCGTCAAATCAATCGACCGGAAGATCAAAGAAGCCAAGTGGGCGCTTGAGCTCGAGAGCGAGCACAGCAAACAATGGATTCTTGACTCCTACATGAACGATGTGGCCTACGGAACGATGGGTGGCCAAACCGCGGTCGGTGTCCAGGCTGCCTCCAGAATGTTCTTCGACAAGCCGGTCAATGAACTGAGCCTCGGTCAGTGCGCACTGCTTGCCGGTCTGCCGCAAGCGCCGTCGCAGTACAACCCGTTCCTCAACCCGATCGGCGCAACAAAGCGTCGCGGTGAGGTCCTTGACTCCATGGCCCGTTCAGGCGCAATCAGCCAAGAGCAGGCCGACGCGGCCAAGCTTGAACCGCTGGCTACGAAGAGGAATGCCTACTTCACGACTCGCCGCGAAGGCTTCTTCTTTGACTACGTGACCGAGGAGCTCTACCGCAAGTACGGCGTCGCGACTGTTCGTCAAGGCGGCCTCCGGATTGAGACAACAATTGAACCCAAGCTGCAGAAAGCTGGCCGTGCGTCGATCTCCGGTCGTCTCGGTCAGCCCGGTGACCCGGCCTCAGCGCTGGTCTCCATGGATCCCAAGTCCGGGGCCATCAGGGCAATGGTGTCATCTGCCGATTACGGCCACACCAAGTTCAACTACGCGGCGCAAGGGCAGCGTCAGCCAGGATCAACCTTCAAGGTCATGGTGCTCGTGGCCGCTCTCCGCAAGGGCATGGACCCAAACAGCACGACCTACGAGTCAAAGGAGCTGACTCCCGGTTGGCTCGATGGCTACCCGACCTACGGCGTATCGACCTACGCCCATTCATATTCCGGATTGATGAACCTCGTACAGGCAACGCTCCACTCAGACAACACGGTCTACGCCCAGCTGGATGCCGATGTCGGCCCCGAGGAAGTCCGTCAGACGGCTTACGACATGGGGATCAAGAGCAAGCTCGACGCATTCCCAGCCGAAGGTCTTGGTGGACTGACGATTGGGGTAAGCCCGCTTGAGATGGCCAACGCTTACGCAACACTGGACAACGGTGGGGTACGAGTGGAGCCGGTCGCGATCACTCGCGTCACCTTCCCTAACGGTCGAACTGACGACCTTGGCAAGGTCAAAGCAACAAAGGTCTTCAGTGATGGAATCGCGGCGGAAGCAACGAACATCCTTGAACAGAATGTTCAGGGTGGCACCGGAACCGCTGCTGGCTATGGCTGCCCAGCTGCTGGCAAAACCGGAACAACCAGCGACTATAAGGACGCGTGGTTTGTGGGCTTCACTCCAGCCCTCTCAACAGCAGTTTGGGTCGGCTACGCGAACCCGCC
>JBAXCW010000236.1:0-2516 GCA_037141275.1 Actinomycetes bacterium | reverse complement strand
TAGGAAAGGTGAACGGCAGAGAATCGGCGGTGTCGGCGAGGCTCGGGGCCTCCCGATCGCGGTCAGATACGAGAATGTCAATGTCGGAAGGCCACTCAATGCCCACGTCTGGGTCGTCCCAGGCGATTCCGGCCTCGGTGGCCCCGTCGTAGTAGTTAGAGCAGCGATAGGTGAAGTCGGCTTCGTCGGATAGGACCAAGAAGCCGTGGGCGAATCCGACCGGGATGTAGAACTGCCGCATGTTTTTGTCACTCAGCTCGTGTGCTTCCCACTCACCCCATGTGGGCGATCCCTTACGGAGATCAACGGCAACATCAAGAACGCTTCCGTTAGCGCAGCGCACAAGCTTGGCCTGACCGGGGCTGGTCTGGAAGTGCATGCCCCGCAGGGTGCCCTTGCGCGAGCGTGAGTGGTTGTCCTGGACGAACTCGGCATCCACTCCAGCGGCCGGCCAGGAGTCCGCACGCCATGTCTCCGCGAAGAATCCTCGGTCATCGCCGTGTACGGACGGCTGCACGAGAACTAGTCCAGCGAGGCGTGTTGGGAGGACTTCCATGAATTCAGATCCTACTCACTCGAGTCTCTAGGGAGGATGTAGGGCGTCGGCGTGGAATAAGGGGAACCTATGGCGAACTCAAACACAACCCAAGAGCGCGGTACGCGCACCCTGTCGTCTTTCATTGCAGATCAGATTGATGACCTTTCCCGTTCACAGCGGGATGTAGCTCAGTACATCGTCGATCACCTCGACGAAGCAGCGTTTTCAACCGCCGAGGAGCTTGCCCGTAGGGCTAGTACCTCGTCGAGCACGGTCGTTCGCTTCTCCCAGGCCCTCGGTTTCGATGGCTTTCCAGAACTCCAACAGGCAGCGCGTGAGGAATACAGGCGCCGTCCATCCGACTCCGGCATTGATGACTCAGGTCCGCTATTTGACCTTGACCAGTCACCAGCCGAATCTGTAATTGCAGCAGACCACTCCAATGTTGCTGAAACCGCTTCAAAGCTGGATCGAGGGGCGCTTGAGGACGCAACCCACGCAATTGCTTCGGCAGATCGCGTGGTTGTCATCGGTATTGATCAGATGGCGTTCTTTGCTTCTTATCTGCGGCATCTCCTTCTGTTGCTCGACCTTCGGGTTGACGTGATTGCTGGAACGTCGCAAGAGGCGCTCAGCCGCATCGCCCGTATTGATGAGAACACGCTCGTTATTGCTCTCTCAGCCGGGCGTGCACATCCGCTTGTTAGTCGGACGCTGAAGCTTGCTGCTCACCGTGGTGCCGCAACCATGGCAATCAGTGACGCAACGCTGTCCGATATCGGCAAGCTCACCCAGCATCGTCTGTGGTGGTCGTCCAGCAGCCCGGCATATGTTCGGTCACACGTTGGTCTGCTCAGCCTGATCCAAGGTTTGGCCCACGGCGTCTACTCGCTTGATAGCGACACATTCGACGACCGAATTAAGGCTTACCGACTCAAGTAACTGCTTCGATTGCCGTGGGCGGCTCATTCCCCTCGGGGAGTGAGCCGTCCACGTTTTGCTTCCGTAAGTAAGATGATGGCAATGCACGACGAGAGCACATTCCGCGTCAAGGTCGGCCTCGCTGAGATGCTCAGCGGCGGCGTGATCATGGACGTCATTGACGCAGAGCAAGCCAAGATCGCCGAGGACGCTGGAGCCTGCGCAGTTATGGCGCTAGAACGCGTCCCATCGGACATCCGGCGTGATGGCGGCGTAGCCCGCATGAGTGACCCGCTGATGATCCGTGAGATCCAAGCAACGGTCTCAATTCCCGTAATGGCAAAGGCACGGATTGGCCACTTTGCTGAAGCCCAGATCCTTGAGTCGCTCGAAGTTGACTTCATTGACGAATCCGAGGTCCTGACACCAGCGGATGAGGCGCACCACATCGACAAGTGGGCGTTCAAGTCTCCATTTGTATGTGGAGCAACCAATCTTGGGGAAGCCCTCCGTCGAATCGGCGAGGGCGCGTCAATGATTAGGTCAAAGGGTGAAGCCGGTACTGGCGACATCGTTGAGGCAGTTCGCCACCTGAGGACAATCTTTGGCGAAATTCGCCGCTTGGGAACACTTGACGAGATGGAGCTTGCGCTTGCCGCCAAGAACCTCCAAGCCCCGGCTGACCTTGTCCGCCAGGTCGCCAAGGACGGACGCCTCCCAGTTCCACTCTTCTGCGCAGGTGGCATTGCCACTCCTGCTGACGCCTCGCTGGTGATGCAGCTGGGTGCTCAGGCCGTGTTCGTTGGCTCTGGGATCTTCAAGAGTGCTGACCCAGCGCCACGCGCGAAGGCCATCGTGGAGGCGACCACCAACTTCCGCGACGCTGCGAAGGTCTGTGCTGCCTCAGAAGGTCTCGGTGCGGCAATGAGCTCCATCGAGACATCGAAGCTCCCTGAGGGCGAGCTTCTTTCCCAGCGCGGCTGGTGAGCTCTGTGCAGGGCCCGGTTGGGATCCTCGCCCTGCAAGGGGACTTCGCTCTTCACGCACAGCTTCTCTC
>JBAXCW010000235.1:0-2516 GCA_037141275.1 Actinomycetes bacterium | reverse complement strand
CTTGAGGATCAAGTGGGTGCACCAACCAGCCGACTCCCTGAATTCTCAGCTGGCCTGACCGGCCCTGAGATCGTCAGCCAGCTCGCTGAGCTAATAACTGCCCAGCTGACTTGAGCTAGTTGATTCCCAGTCGGTCGAGCAGACGCTCGTCCCCGCGCCAGTCCTTACGGACCCGCACAGAGAGCTCGAGGTGACACCGGTTGCCTGTCAGGCTTTGGATCTCTTTCCGTGCGGCCGTTCCAACTGCCTTGACCATTCGGCCACCACGGCCAACGATGATTCCCTTCTGGGATTCAGCCTCGACAAAGATCACGGCGCGAACCGTTAGGAGTCCATCGCGCCTCGTCTGGATTTCCTCCACCTGCACCTCAACCGCATGAGGAACTTCCTCTCGGGTGCGGCGGAGAATCTGCTCGCGCACGAGTTCAGCTAACTCAACATCCAGAGGCTGGTCGCTGCGCTCGTCAATCGGGAAGAGAAATGGTCCTTCTGGCATATGAGCTGTGAGCTCGATCAGAAGCTGCTCAATCCCCGTTCCCTTGCGCGCACTGATGGGAACGATCGCATCGGCCACACCGAGAGCCTCCGTGGCAGTAAGAACCTCAAGCATCTGACTGTGGGAAACCTTGTCCACCTTGTTGACCGCTGCAATGACTGGCGCCTTCGCCTTTTTCAACAGCGAAGCAATGAAACGGTCGCCAGGACCGACGCCCTCAATTCCGTTGATCACCAGAAGCACTACGTCTGTGTCGCCAAGCTCCCGCTCGACTCGCCGCTGCATGCGGGTCGTCAGTGCGTCGCGCGGGCGTTGCACTCCAGGCAGATCAGTGAGGATCAACTGTCGGTCGTCAGTGGTCACAACACCACGGATAGCGCGCCGGGTTGTCTGTGGGCGGTCGGACACGATCGCCACCTTCTCGCCTACTAGGAGGTTGGTGAGGGTGCTCTTACCCGCATTGGGGCGACCCGCAAGGGCCACAAAGCCACACTTGGTCACTTCTGCTCCCATCGGAGTATCTCCGCTTCCAGCGCAAGCATCTCGCCATTGTCAGTTTCATGGTCCATACCAACTAGGTGAAGGGCGCCATGAACCACCGCACGCTCCACAGACTCACACAGTGGCGGGCAAATGACGATGTCGCCGAGCTCACGTGGGCCGATTGACTGGCCAGCTCCGTCCATTGGGAAGGAAAGCACGTCA
The DNA here is from genome assembly GCA_037141275.1 of Actinomycetes bacterium. Taxonomy (GTDB): domain Bacteria; phylum Actinomycetota; class Thermoleophilia; order Solirubrobacterales; family Solirubrobacteraceae; genus WLNJ01. The sequence goes on along the minus strand of JBAXCW010000235.1, from coordinate 1,315 downwards.
GTTGGCTTGTCCAGATTTCGATGCTCAAGATTGAGGACGGCGATGGCAGCTTCCTCAACAACATCGAGGGCAACATGTCCGTCATTGACTCCCGCTGAGGAGAAGGCGAGTCGTAGTAAATGCTCCAGCCGCTGGGCAGTTGGAGCATCACCAAGAAGCTCCAGGCCAGTCAGGTCAATGTCGATCAAGTTAGGCGCCGCGGCTGTCAGCTGGTCGCAACTTTGTCGCGGCCCGGTTCGAGTGCTCGCGGTACGCGGTGACAATCTTTTGGACGAGCCGGTGACGCACAACGTCCTGATCAGCAAAGTGGACAAAGGAGATGTCCTCAACGCCGTTGAGGACATCGTTGACAGTGACAAGCCCTGAGGGGCTTCCACCCGGAAGGTCGATCTGTGTGATGTCTCCGGTCACAACAACCCGGGTTCCAAAGCCAATCCGGGTCAGGAACATCTTCATCTGCTCCGGTGTGGTGTTCTGCGCTTCGTCAAGGATCACAAAGCTGTCGTTGAGAGTCCGACCGCGCATGAACGCCAGCGGCGCAACTTCAATCACGCCGCGCTCAAGGTGCTTAAGGACTTGTTCCGCACCGAGCATGTCGTGCAGAGCATCAAAGAGTGGACGCAGATAAGGGTCCACTTTGGCCATCAGGTCGCCGGGTAGGAAGCCGAGTCGTTCGCCCGCCTCAACAGCAGGGCGGGTCAGGACAATCCTGTTGACCTCGCCTCGGGAGAGCGCTGCGGCAGCCATCGCAACAGCGAGGTAGGTCTTGCCAGTACCCGCGGGGCCAATCCCAAAAGTGACCGTATTGCGGCGGATAGCATCGACGTACTCCTTCTGTGTCGGAGTCTTGGGGGCCACTTTGGTGCCGGCGTGAGACCAGACCACGTCCTGAAGGATTGGAGGAGCGCCCGTTTCGACCGAAAGAGAGGAGACAACAGCTCCAACGGTTGCCGGGTCAAGCGCATGTCCCCGCTCCGTCAGCGAGGCAAGTTCACGGATCACAGCGGAGGTGCTCTGTACGGCAGCGTCATCGCCCTCGAGCGTGAGGACGTTCCCTCTCATCAGGATTGAACAGCTGGAGCGGGCCTCTAGTGCCCTTAAGACGCGATCGCCCTCGCCGGCGATCTCAGTCGCCGCGGCGTTGTCAAGCTCTATCCGACTACGCACCCAGCGCCCCGCGCGCAGCCGCATTGACTCGCTTACCGTCAGCGCGGCCACCGGCCTGTTCCATCGCAGCTCGCATGACCAGTCCAATGTCCGCCGGTCCACTTGCACCGGTTGATGTAACGGCTCTGGCAACAATCTCCTCTAGCTC
>JBAXCW010000234.1:0-2525 GCA_037141275.1 Actinomycetes bacterium | reverse complement strand
GTCTTGGGGAGGCCCGAAAACGTTCGGGCGAGACCATCGGGATACCACCCATTTCGAAGCGTTATGTAGGGAATCGCCCAGAGCCGAAAAGCGCGTCGTCCCGTCAGGCGCGCCAGAACAAGCCCGGCTACAGCCACAATCAGCCGAGAGTGGCTTTCCCGCCACACATAGCCCCGCCACGGGAACGCGCCGCGCAGGTGCGGGTGGCTCTTGACGAGTGGAACTAGTGACGCCCATCGGCGCGTCCCGCGCATAGCCCGCTCGAATGAATGGATCTCCACCGAGTGGTTCACAACAGCATTCTCAGCAAAGACAGCCCCACAGCCCGTGGCCAGGGAACGCATGGCTAGGTCGGCGTCCTCTCCAGCCATCGCAATCCGCTGATCGAAGCCTCCTACTCTCTCGAGCAGGGCCTTCGGGTAGAACACATTGCATGTCTCAAAGAAGGGACCGAGGTGATCGACTCGGATTGAACGGGCAAGGGGTGTGCGGAGATCAAGCTCGCTGTGAACATCAGGTCGGGTCTTTCCTTGGACGACGGAGCCCGGGAAGGCAAGGTGTGCGGCAAGCCCCTCTTCAAGCCAGGTTGGCTCAGGCCGGCAGTCATCATCCGTAAAGGCGACTAGCGATCCCCGGGCTTCGGGCCAACCCCGCTGGCGAGCACCCGCTGGACCCATCGAGACTGGATTAGTCAGGAAGACATCCACGCGGCCCTTGACCACATCTGCGGTTGCATCTTGTGAGCCGTCGTCCACGAGGATCACTTCGAACTGATCCCTTGAAAGACTCTGGCCTTCAAGTGCGTCTAGAAGGATTCCCACTTGGTGCGCACGATCGCGGGTGGCCACCACAACCGAAATGCGGATACCGGAGGCTCGCGAAGCCTTGGATTCAGTAGTTCTCTCGGGTGCTTTCTCGGCCTTGTCTCCCACTTATAGGGGAGAATAGACAGGGAACCCGCTACCGCCATCGGTACGCTCCGACTCATGCAGGAGGACCGCTTTGAGTTTCCCCGGAATGAACTACGGTCTCGCGCTGCGCGAGGGGCCATCATCAACGGCCTGTTCCTGCTGGCCGTGGAGTCGCTCGGACTCGTTCAGGCCGTCGTTGTTGCGCGGTTACTGAATGCTGACGAAGTTGGTCTGTACGGAATCGTCTCCGTAACTGTGATCACCCTGCTTGCCCTCAAGCAGGTCGGAATAGATGAGGCCTATGTTCAACAGGATGGCGACGATCAGGAATCTGCCTTCCAGCATGCGTTCAGCCTGGACCTCGGGCTCTCTGTGGGCTTTGCGATTCTCGTTGCCGCGCTTGCCCCAGTGATTGGACTTATCTACGGGGATTTCAGCCTCACCCCCTTCATGCTCGCGCTGTCCCTGCTGCCGATCCTGTTCGCAATGCAAGCACCCGCGTGGGTCTTTCTTAGGCGGATGGACTTCGTTCGCCAGAGGAGCCTGCAGGCGGTGGTGCCTGTGGTGACGCTCGGGGTCACAGTTGGTCTCATCATCGGCGGGATGGGAACTTGGGGACTGGTCATTGGTGCGCTTTCTGGCAACGCCGCAGCGGCTGGAATGGCATTCAAGCTCAGCCCGTACAAGCTTGCTTGGCGGTACGACTCCCAGACAGCTCGCCGCTATCTCCACTTCAGTGCCCCGATCTTCCTAGCGGCGATCTGTGGCCTCCTCATCCGCCAGGGGCAAACCCTTGCCTTCGAGACCAAGCTCGGACTCGCGGGGGCCGGCTATCTAACACTTGCAATAACACTCACTCGCTATGCAGACAGAGCGGACCAGATGATCACGCAGACGATCTACCCCGCGATCTGCGCAATCACGGACAAGCCCGCACGGTTGGCGGAGGTGTTCGAGAAGAGCAACCGCCTAACGGCAATGTGGGCACTTCCCTTTGGGGCTGGTCTCGCGCTCTTCGCGGATGACCTCGTCCGCTTGGTACTTGGGGATAAATGGCGCCCTGCCATTGCCCTGATTCAGATCATGGGAGTCTCGACGGCGATCTATCAACTTGGGTTCAACTGGACCGCGTTCTATAGGGCCCTAGGCCGGACCCGCCCGCAAACCGTCTACGCGATCGCCGGGCTTGTCGTATTCGCAGCGGTTCCAATTCCACTCCTTTTTTCTCACGGTGCCACAGCTTTTGCTTGGGGACTCTTCGCTGTCAATCTCGTCGCTGGCTTCCTCAGATGGATCTACATGAGGCAGCTTCTCCCGGGTGTTCGGATCGCACGGTTTGTTGTGAGAGCGCTCATCCCGCCCCTGCTCGCGGCAGTACCGATTCTCCTCTGGCGGATGCAGTTCACTGCTGAGGGAGGCGTCAGCACCTTTGCCCTCCAACTACTCCTCTTCGCGTCCACCTACCTCTTGTGCACCGCTGCTATGGAAAGGGTCCTGTTGAGAGAGGCCGTGAGCTACCTGCGGCGGCGCTCGGACTCGAACGGGCCCGGCAGTCCAACTCCGACAGTGGTGGTCTGATCATGCGGCTCCTCTATGTCTTGGAGCGATACCCGG
>JBAXCW010000233.1:0-2534 GCA_037141275.1 Actinomycetes bacterium | reverse complement strand
GTCCTAGAGGAAGAAGGGCTGCCCCGCGCGGAGGCCGAGACCGTCGCCCGTGGGCTTGCCGCCAACCCAAATGTCTTCCTGCGCACAAAGGTCCAGAAGGAGCTTGGTCTCTCCCCCGACGCTGGTGGAGCAGCCCTTGGCGACGCACTAGTTGTTGGCATTACCTATCTGATCGCGGCAATCATTCCACTCTGGCCCTACGCAGTACTGCCAATCAGCCGAGCACTACCAATCAGCATCGTCTGCACCCTGATCGCGCTGTTCGCGCTTGGCGTCGTGAAGGGAACTGTCGCCAGGCAGAAGCGCCGCTGGTCCGGAATCCAGGTCCTGCTGATCGGCGGCCTCTCAGCCGCCATCGGCTATGGAATCGGTCACCTAGTCACATCAATCGCCGGCTAACCGAATGTCTGAACTCAGCCACATCGACAGCAAGGGCGACGCACGGATGGTTGATGTAGGAGACAAGGACGTCACCGACCGGACGGCCGTGGCGCGCGCAACAGTCAGGATGCTGCCAGCAACCGCTGTGCTTGTTCGTGACGGAAGCGCCAAAGGTGAGGTGATCGCCACCGCACGCATCGCAGGGATCCAGGCTGCCAAGCGGACCGCTGAGCTGATCCCACTCTGCCATCCGCTCGGCCTAGACCACGTTGACATCACCGCCGATCTCGATGTTGACACTGGCCTGCTCGTCCTTGAAGCAACCGCCCGAACACGCGGGCGAACCGGCGTGGAAATGGAAGCAATGACCGCTGTGAGCGTCGCCGCGCTAACTGTCTACGACATGGTCAAGGCAGCTCAGCGCGATGTCACAGTTGACCGAGTTGAGCTGGTCACCAAGACCGGCGGCAAGTCCGGCAGTTGGTCCAAGGATGCCTAACCGCGCGACCGTTGTAACCGTCTCAACGTCGGCTGCTGGCGGCACCGCCTCAGACGAATCAGGTCCGCTTCTCCAAGGACTCCTCGAAGGAATTGGGTTCACCAACATCAAGGTGGTCGTAATAGCCGATGACAAGGGTGCCATCGAGCGCGTTCTGCGTGAGGAGATCAACGCAGGGACAAGCCTTCTCATCACAACTGGCGGAACGGGCCTAAGCCGCGACGACGTCACGCCGGAAGCAACAACCGCAGTGCTCGACCGTGTCGCCCCAGGCTTCAGTGAAGCAATCCGCGCCGAGTCAATCCGCCAAGTCCCGACGGGAGTGCTTACCCGCGGTGTCTCCGGGAGTGCTGGCTCAACGCTGATCATCAACCTTCCAGGCCGGCCCAAGGCTGTCGAGGAATCCTTCGCTGTGATCGCCAAGGCACTGCCGCACGCCGTTGAACAGTTGAGAGGACCCGGTGGGCGCGACCGCCACTAATGCGGTCGCCCTCGAGGCGGTCGGACGGACTTACGGCGAGCGCGATGCCCTGCTCGGTGTGACGCTGACATTGCCTCCCGGCGGCAGCCTTGCCGTTCTTGGCGCCAACGGTGCGGGCAAGACCACACTGCTTCGCTTGCTAGCCGGGTTGCTGCGCCCAACTTCTGGCACTGCCACTGTTTTGGGGTCATCCCTCCCCAAAGAGTCCTGGGCAATCCGCGGGCGGATCGGCCTGCTCGCGCACGACCCAATGCTCTACCGCGCACTGACTGTCAGGGAGAACCTCGCCCACCAGGCACGCCTGCTGAGCGCTCCCGCTGAACGGGTTGACGAGTTGATTGACGCCGTCGGCCTAAGCAACCGCGCAGATGAGCCATTGAGGACCTTGTCCCGTGGCCTGATCCAAAGGGCTGCTGCCGCGCGCGCCCTGCTTGCCGCACCAGAGTTGATGCTTTTGGACGAGCCCTACGCAAACCTTGATCCAGGTGGGCAATCACTGTTGCAACCACTGCTTGAGAACAACCGCAGTGTTGTGATCACTGGCCATGACCCGGAGGCGCTCCTGCGCGGGACTGACTTTGCGGTCGGCTTGAAAGCCGGAAGAGTCGCCTTCCACGCGCCCAGCAATCAAGTCAGCTCAGCTGACTGGAAAGCGCTCTACGAGGGCTGATGTTTGGCGACACAGTCAACCTCCTGCGCAAAGACCTGCTGCTTGAAGCACGCGGCCGTGAAGTCGTGCCCGCGATGGCACTCCTTGCGCTCAGCACACTGGTTGTCCTTCACTTCGCTCTTGGACAGCAGTCACTAGACGGCAAGCTCGCCGCCGGCGCGCTTTGGATCGCGATTCTGTTCAGCGCCACACTTGGCATCGGCCGACTGTTTGTTGCCGAGAGTGAGGACGGTGGAATGGACGCCGTTCTACTCACCCCCGTCGATCGCGCGGCGATCCTAGTGGCGAAGGTAATCGCCCTCTTCACCTTCCTCGTGATGGTCCAGATCGTGATCGTCCCCGCGTTCGGCCTGCTCCTGCTTGGCCCACACTTGGCACCCGCGCTGCCAAAGCTTGTCGGCATCCTGCTGCTGACCGACGCAGCGATAGCAACCGTGGGCGCGCTGGTCGGTGCAATCGCAGTTCAGTCCCGCCTGCGGGACCTGCTGGCGCCGCTACTTGCC
>JBAXCW010000232.1:0-2547 GCA_037141275.1 Actinomycetes bacterium | reverse complement strand
GTGGCAGCGAGCTCCTTGTTCATCATGAGGATGCTGTGCTCGGAGAGCGAGGTGCGCTTGTCTTGCCAGGCTCCGTTGGAGAGGGAGCTGTTGAGGTTGCCTGTGATGAGGGTGAGGTTGCCAATCAGATGGATCTTGGACTCCCTTTGAGCCACGTCATCCTCGGTCGCATTGGGTTCCAGCGGCCAGTTGGCGTGCCACGACTGGGGAAGAATGTGCTCGATAGCTAGGCCCTTGGGGAGCTGGGTGATGTCCTCAGTCTTCACTCCCGCGCGCAGGGCAAGCTCGACATAAGAAAGGAGCGATGCGAGCCTGCTGCGTCCAAGCCACCCGTACATTGGCTCCTCGGCCAGGCGCTTTGCGAGTTCGGCGTCACCAGGCCAACGCCCGCTGTCGCCATCAGCTGAAAGCAGGAACTTCACGATGGCCTCATCGGCGTTCTGTGGATTGCGTCGAACTTCGGCCGCAAGGCTTACAGCCGTGGCTCCGTAGCCCCTGGTTTGCAGGCCGCGGATCATGCGCCTTACCAAGTAACTGCCCAAGGCTGCGAAGGCTATTTCGCGACGCTCGTCGGAAAGGTCTGCCCGTATAAGCGACATCGTCACCGGAAGGAATACCTTTGTATCGACCATCTGTGTGACAGCGATGAAGCGTCCCGCCGCGGTTGAATTATCACTCTGCTCGAGAGACCTAAAGAGGGAAGCGTCCGAGTTGAGCTCGTCCATGACAACTGTTGCCGGTGGTGCTGCCGGGCTATCAATGAAGTCGCGACGGAACCTGTCAAAGAGTCGGTCCGCTGGAACGAGCTCTCCAAGTTTCATTGCCATCCAGTAATAGAGAAACGCCTCGGCCTTAGTGGCCGTGCCGCGGCCCAAGCGTTCGTCTTGGGACCAATAGTCGTTATCTCCAAGCTCCTGCTCCCAGTGGCTCGCGTGAGCATCGTCTGGGGAGTGTCCTTCTTTGCGAGCCTTATCGAGCAGGGCGTTCTTGACCAAGTCGATGGCAAGAAGAGGTGTTCCCCGCGCATTCAGGGTTTCGAAGATCAGCTGTGCTGGATCAGTCGAGTCGAGCGCGATCGCTACGAGTTGAAGCTGGCCGGTGATCGCATCGTAAAGAGCGCCGTAACGCGCGGACACCGCTTTAGTGGGGTCGGGGCCAAACTCGGAGTCGTCACCACCTGTGTTTCCTGCGTACTCGCGAGCCCGCTCGCGGAAGAATTCCCAGGCCTCTCCGATGGTGTTCGATGAGTCTTCCTGGGCCACCGATGCAACGGCTCCCTCTTGCATCACAGCGCGGAAGGCGGCTTGGTTCACCGTGGTCGGCCAGAACCGGAATCGCTCATCGCCGCTCGCCAGTCGTTCGTTGAGGAGAATCAGCTCACGCAAGAGGACTGCTACGTCGGCAGCTCCGTCTTCTTCGGCTGCGGCGGCCAACGCGGAGATAAGCAGTTGAAGTGTGGTCAACCGTTGCTGGCCGTCGATTACCGACCAGAGGGTGGACCGGTTGTCTGTGCTTGCATCCTCAAGCCGAACCACAATCGCCCCGAGGAAGTGAATGTCCGTGATCCCTTGCAGGCGAGCATCCGCTAGGCGCGAGACGTCCTCCCAGAGCGGAGACCACTGCTTCTCCTCAGTCCAGACATAGGGACGCTGATAGGCGGGAACGCAATACCGGTTGCTCCCAAGGAAGAGATCAGTTGCTTTTTGGGCATCGGCCTTCATGGGAAGTCACATTAACTTAAGGATGGGCGTGCTGGGGCGCCCTCACGCAGACAATCGGCTTCGGTCGCTGGAACAAAGAGTCCGTCCGTCAGCCAGCCCTTCAAACCACGTCGGCTAGCCAAACATGCCCGTGGGAGCTGTACCGCCACCCGGGGGCTTTCCATCAGGCGCAACAGTCTTACCGGAGGTGACCACTTTGTTTGGAATCTCCCAGCTGCCGAGAGTCCTGAGATACCAGTGGTCTCGTCGCCTTGTTGCGCACTTGAAGCCGTAATCTCCATAGAACGCGTTTTGTGCACGCGTGCAGGTCCGTCCCGTATAGAAGCAATACGTCTTCTTGCCAAAATGAGCGAGCGTGCAAGTCTTTGCACTTGTCGCCCGTGGAGTGCTCGCAACAGCGCTAGAAATACCGATACTGATACTCATGGCTACGACGCTGCATCCGACGATTAGAAGCTTCATGAATTAGATGCTATCTAATAACGAGAACATCTAAGAATTTAGGTGAACAACGGGCCAAGGGAATTCCACTCCCAGCGCTTCAGGGAACGATGTCTACCTGCCTTCGCCGAGATTCAGAAAGCGTTGAAGGCGTTCTTGTTAAAGCGGCGATGGTATCGTTCCACTGTAATGACATTGTATTCACCTGTTTGCCCTAACTGCTTTCAGACCTTGATTCAAGAGGTTCGCGACCACAAAGGACGCAAAGGTGGGCGGTATTGGGTTTGCCGCAACTGCCGTTTCCATCGTCGCCCTGTCCACGAGGCAGTTTGTCCTTGGTGTAAAAGGCAAATGAACTTCTCCACAGGGCGAAGCGGGGCTTGGA
>JBAXCW010000231.1:0-2566 GCA_037141275.1 Actinomycetes bacterium | reverse complement strand
ATTCGGGTGCCATTGAGCGGACCCACGCTGCACTTGCCGCCGCTGGCGTGCTCCGCGGCTCGTGAGCAGCATCCGCCTCGTCAACTAGTTTCACGCGCCGGATGACCCGTGGAGAGGCAGTCGACATGGTCAGGGAACACTTGGCCGAAGAGCTTGGCATCGACGCGACCGAGATCGCCGAGTCAAGCAACCTTCGCGACGACCTTGAAGCCGACTCGCTTGATCTCTATACGTTGCTTCAGGAGATCGAGGACCGACTCGGTATCAAGATCAGCGATGAGAAGGCTGCGGAAATCGAGACAGTTGGACAGGTTGTTGACATGATCCTCGCCGAGCAGGGCGGGGAGCAGGGGTCCTGACCACTAATGGATCTGAGTCAACTGATCGCCTCGCTCCCCGAGGAGGAAGTCCGTCGGGCGACAGCTCATGCCTCTTGGTCTCGTCCGCGCAGCACGAGCTACGAGCGCCTTGCCTTTGTTGGGGACAGCCTGCTGGATGTGATCATCACGCAGCATCTGGACCGCGTCTTCGACCAAGCCGAGTTTGGACCTGGCGTTCTGACGCGGATCCGAGCGAGGGTTGTTTCAGACGAAACCCTGAGGGTCGTTGCGCAGAGAATTGGGCTCGATGCGCGTGCTGTCGAGCTCGCCCCAGAGGACTTTCGAGCTCATGCGAGAACACTTGTAGACACGGGAAAACCTTTGGCGTCCATGCTGGAGGCCATTATTGCCGTGTGTTGGAGAACCCACGGCCCCGAACTGACTGCGACCGCAGTGATCGCGACCTTTGCTCCCGAGTTGGATCAAGCGGCGCTAGAACCTGTCGATCGCAAGTCGATGCTGCAGGAAGTGCTCGCCAAGACGGGGGAGACCGTCTTCTACCGAGCCGGCCCGCCGAGCGGCCCGTCGCACCAGCCGACCTTCGAGGTGGAAGCAGTTCGAGAGCCAGACGGAACTGTGATCGGCTTCGGCAGTGGCCCAAGCAAGAAGGCAGCCGAGGCGGAAGCAGCTGGAGAGGCGCTCGAGCTGATGGAAGGCAAGGGCTGAGCCGATGAGACTCAAATCAATCTCAATGAAGGGCTTCAAGTCGTTCCCCGACCGGACGGCTCTTGAATTTGCGCCGGGCGTCAGTGTCGTAGTTGGACCCAACGGCTCCGGCAAGTCCAATGTCACGGATGCGGTCCTCTGGGCGATGGGTGAGCAGTCGCCACTTGCTGTCCGAGGACAGTCCATGCAAGATGTGATTTTCGCAGGAGGACATGGCCGCCAGGCAGCGCGATCAGCTGAGGTGGAGCTTGTCTTTGACAACGCTGATGGTGGGCTCCCCGTTCCCTCGGCTGAGGTTTCCGTCCTTAGGCGACTCGACCGGAATGGCGAAGGCGAGTATCGACTCAACGGTGCCCGCTGCCGCATGAGCGACATTCTCGAGATCCTTTCCGATAGTGGCCTCGGCAAAGAGGGGCACTCGGTTGTAGGTCAGGGCCGAGTTGAGGCCATCGTTACTTCCAAGCCTCGAGATCGGCGTCTGCTGATTGAGGAGGCCGCCGGTTTGGGTAAGCATCGACGTCGCCGCAGGCGTGCACAGCTCAAGCTAGACCGGACCAGAGAGAACCTTGATCGGGCCTTGGATATCGAGCGGGAAGCTCGAGCTCACCTGCGCCCCCTCAAGCGTCAGGCTGAGGCCGCTGAGATTCACGCCCGCCTTGAACGGCAAACACTTGAAGCCCGTTGGTCACTCGGCCGTGACGATCTCCGGCAGCGCGCCGCTGACCTGACTGGGGCTGAGACTGCTGCCGCAACCGCACGCAAGGAACGCGATCGGCTTGGGGTTGAGTCGGCCCGTATCGCCAAGGAGCGCTCCGAAGCTGAGGATGCACTCGCCGGCCGAGCTAAGGAACGCGATGATCTGAGCCGACGCAGTTGGGCAGTACGCAATGCGGTTGAGAAGATTGATGACCGGGTCGCATCGCTGCGGTCTTCGCTGGGAGCCGTTGAGGATCGGATCCAGGCCGATACCGCTGAACTTGGACAGGCTGAAGCTCTTGCGAGTTCCGGAACCGAGGATCCCCAGGCAGCCCGGCGGGGTGAGCTCGGGCGTCGTTTGGCCGAACTCGACTCAGAACTCTCGCGTGAGCGGGCTGGCGAGATGCAAGGGCTTGAGGAGTCTTCGGCGCAGGCAACTGCACGCGTCGCGTCTGCCACCGACGATCTCAACCGGTTCAAGGATGCGGCTTCAGCTGCTGAGACCAAGCTTGCTGAGGCGCGAACGCAGGTCACCCAGGCACGGAGGGCACATGACGAGGCTCGGGCAATCTCGGTTCGCGCTGATGCTGAGCTCTCGACCGTTGATGAGTTCCTCCGTTCGAACGGCGGCGGTCTGTCAGGTGGGCGCAGCCTTGCCGACGGGCTCAAAGTAGAACAGGGACTTGAGGCAGCGGTTGCCGCGGGGCTGCTCGCAGCCCAGCAGCGGCACCAGGAAGTTCTCGGCGTCGGGATAGTCGGCGATCCAGTCGTAGAAGAACATCACCAGGGCGCCCTTGCCGAGCTGGTCATAGGCGGTGGTGGAT
>JBAXCW010000230.1:0-2573 GCA_037141275.1 Actinomycetes bacterium | reverse complement strand
CGTGAGTCTCTCCAAGCTCTTCCGTACGGCCGCAGAGGGAGCTGCCGACCTAACCAAGTCGGTCTCCACGGCGGCCGCAGGCCCATCCAAGCGCTCGATTAAGAAGGACTTGAAGCTGGCCCAACAGCTGAAGGAGCAGGACGCACCAAGGATCCTTCCTCCAGAACCCAAACTTGACGAAGTCGTTGTGCGTGCCACCCATGTCGAAGCTGGGGCACCGCCCGACTACCCAGACTTTGAGGATGAACCAGAGGCATGGACTGAGCCGCCAGAGCCGGACGTTGAGCCAATTGACTTAGAGCCAGCAGAGGGGGAGAGTGAGGATGACTTCGACGGTGCTCGCGACATCGTGGTGGATGAAGCAGACCTAACCCCGCAGGGCCGCTATCGCGACAGCGTTGTGGACGATCCTAAGTTCCGTTGGAAACAGCCGCCAAAGAGCCTCCTAACTCGATCTCCAAAGGTCAAGGGTGGCACCAGTGCTGCTGACCGCGCTGAGACAGCGCGAGTACTTGTGGAGTCCCTCGGCCACCACGGCGTCAAAGCCGAAATTTCCGGGACAGTCTCGGGCCCGCACATAACCCGGTATGAGCTCAAGCTCGCTCCAGGCACGAAGGTCAGCAAGGTTGCCCAGCTACGTGATGACCTTGCCTACGCGCTCGCCTCAACTGACATTCGTATTCTCGCGCCGATTCCAGGCAAGCAGGCTGTCGGAGTAGAGGTGCCCAACGAAGAGCGTCAGATTGTCACCCTCGGGGACGTGTGGCAAGCCCCGCCGGAGGGATGGTCACCTCTGACTGTCTGGCTTGGGAAGGACGTCGCCGGCCGCGCTATTGGTGCGGACCTGGCACGAATGCCACACCTTCTCGTAGCTGGCACCACTGGTGCTGGTAAGTCGGGTTGCGTGAACGCGATGCTCAGCTCAATTCTCCTGAGGGCAACGCCACGAGAGGTCAGACTCGTCTTGGTCGATCCCAAGCAGGTTGAGCTGAACCATTACGAGAGCGTGCCGCACCTGCTGACGCCGGTAATTACGAACCCGCGGCAGGCAGCTAACGCTCTTGCCAATCTCGTGAGAGAGATGGAGCAGCGCTATGCCCTGATGGCAATCAGGCGAACTAGAGGACTGCCTGAGCTCAACGAGTCAAGAGAGAAGGCTGGGGAACCACCACTGCCCTACATCCTCTGTGTGATCGATGAGCTTGCCGACCTGATGATGGTGGCTCCAACAGAGGTAGAGGATTCGATCATCCGATTGGCTCAGAAGGCCCGAGCTGTCGGTATCCACCTCGTGTTGGCGACGCAGTCACCGCGGGTGGATGTCATCACGGGAATGATCAAGGCCAATGTTCCATCGAGGATTGCGTTTGCAGTGTCATCACAGACAGACTCGCGCGTGATCCTCGACCAGAACGGGGCAGAGACCCTGCTGGGCCAAGGGGACATGCTCTTCGCTCCCGTGGGGACATCCAAGCTCCAGCGGATCCAGGGCGCCTACATTGACGAAGCCCAGATCGCAGCTCTCTGTGAGCACTGGCGTAAACAGGGCGAGCCGAGCTTTAATGAAGAGCTCCTTGCCGAGGTCGTCGAAGAGGGCAAATCCTCGGATGACACCGACGCGTTTGATCCTGACGAGGATGCACTTCTGGCCGAGGCCATCAACCTCGTCGCTCAGATGCAGACAGCCTCCACGAGCATGCTTCAAAGGAGGCTCCGTGTCGGCTACACAAGGGCCGGCAGGCTGATCGACATGCTCGAGCGCCGTGGCGTTATCTCCGGGTATGAGGGATCCAAACCTCGTCAGGTCCTAGTCACCGAAGCCGACCTGCCTCGTGTCTTGGAGCAGCTGAATTCCTCCGAGCCAGCTCAAGCCTCGCTCGATATCGGTAGCGACAACTCCTAGCACGCTTCGGACAGCGCTAGCCTCCGTCCAGATGGAAATTGGACAGACACTCCGAGAGGCGCGTATGCGTCAAGAGATCGACATCTCCGACATGGAGGAAGTCACCAAGATCCGCGCGAAGTTTCTCCGGGCACTAGAGAATGAGGAGTGGCAGGTCATTCCTGAGGATGTCTACGTTCGGAAGTTCCTCGAGAGCTACTCCGTCGCCTTGGGAATCGACCCTAGGCCCCTGGTTGAGCTCTATGTGATCCGAACAGCAGCCCCAGACCCACATGGCACTTCTAGGCAATCACTTCGGGGTGGGGTGTCCACCGGACTCCCTCACGCCCGGCTCTATGTCGGCGTTGTATTCGCCCTAGGCCTTGTCCTTCTCCTCCTGGTGGGATCCGGCCGAGTTTGATCCGAGGCGGAATCCTGATCACAGGGACAGAAGTCCTGACAGGGATCATCACCGACCGGAACGGGCCATGGCTCTCGGAAGAGATGCGCCGTTCTGGAATTCAGCCCGCACAGATAACGGTGGTCGGGGATAGGCCAGAGGACGTGCTGGCTGCGCTTGAATCGATGCGAGCACAGAAGCTGGACCTGATCGTCACAAGTGGCGGCCTAGGGCCAACTGCAGACGATCTAACAGCAGAGGTCGTTGGCAGGTTCCAAGGCCGTGAGATGG
>JBAXCW010000229.1:0-2573 GCA_037141275.1 Actinomycetes bacterium | reverse complement strand
CACCCTGCGCAACCTTCTGGACAGCCAAGGGATTGAGATCTCTGACGTTGGCTTCGCCCAGCGCATGCGCTCACAGCCCGACCTCCAGAGCGCAGTGGAGGGCTGGCTTGACGCCCCGGTTGCCCCACCAGAAGGAGTGGCCGACACGGCGGATTGGCTGCGTTTTGAGCAGGACAAGCATGAGCGCCTGCTCGCTCTCGCCGGAGGCGCGAGCTGACCAGCCGCCCAGCAGCAGGAAGGTCGCGCGCAGACGCGAACCAGCAACAGAGACTTCACGCATTACAAGCAGCTTTGAAAATAGAAACCAACCGAAGGAATAGGACAACATGAGCGCAACAGTTCCACTGACCGACGACTACAAGGTCGCCGATCTATCCCTGGCCGAGTACGGCCGCAACGAGATCCGTCTTGCTGAGCACGAGATGCCCGGCCTGATGTCCCTCCGTGAAGAGTTCGGCCCAACACAGCCACTCAAGGGTGCCCGGATCACCGGGTCACTCCACATGACCATCCAGACTGCAGTGCTGATCGAGACACTCGTTGCCCTCGGCGCCGATGTGCGTTGGGCATCATGCAACATCTTCTCAACCCAGGACCACGCAGCAGCCGCAGTTGTTGTCGGTAAGAACGGAACCGTTGACGACCTTCAGGGCGTCCCTTGTTACGCATGGAAGGGCGAAAACCTTGAGGAGTACTGGTGGTGCACTGAGCAGGTAGTGCGCTGGCCTGACGGTGGCGGCCCGAACATGATTCTCGACGACGGTGGCGACGCAACCATGCTCGTCCACAAGGGCGCCGAGTACGAGAAGGCTGGAGCAGTTCCAGACCCAGCCGGCGCAGAGTCCGAAGAGTTCCAAGTGTTCCTCGGCCTGCTTCAGCGTTCGATCGCAGAAGACGGTCAGCGCTACACCAAGATCGCCGAAGGCGTGATGGGCGTAACCGAGGAGACCACCACGGGCGTCAACCGTCTCTACCAGTTGGCAGAGACCAATGACCTTCTGTTCCCAGCAATCAACGTCAATGACTCCGTCACAAAGAGCAAGTTCGACAACCTCTACGGTTGCCGCCACTCGCTTGTAGACGGCATCAACCGTGCCGTTGACGTGATGCTTGCCGGTAAGACCTGTGTGGTCTTTGGCTTCGGCGACGTTGGCAAGGGCTCAGCTGAGTCACTCCGCGTTCAGGGTGCCAAGGTTGTCATCACCGAGGTCGATCCGATCTGCGCACTCCAGGCAGCAATGCAGGGGTACGAGGTCAACACGATGGAGAACATGGTCGAGAAGGCCGATGTATTCATCACGACCACTGGTAACAAGGACATCATCAGCGCCAAGGACATGTCGCGGATGAAGCACCAGGCAATCGTCGGCAACATTGGTCACTTTGACAATGAGATCGACATGGCTGGCCTTGCTGGGACCGATGGGATCCTGCGCCGTACGATCAAGCCACAGGTTGACGAGTGGGTATTCGCTGACGGGCACTCCGTGATCATCCTTTCGGAGGGTCGCCTGCTGAACCTCGGTAACGCGACAGGTCACCCGAGCTTCGTGATGAGCGCTTCATTCACCAACCAGGTGATGGCTCAGATCGAGCTCTTTGGCAAGAACAGCGATTACGAGCGCCAGGTCTACGTGCTTCCTAAGCACCTCGACGAGAAGGTTGCCCGACTCCACCTCGACGCAGTCGGCGCAGTGCTGACCGAGTTGACATCAGAGCAGGCTGCCTACATCGGCGTTCCAGTCGAAGGCCCATACAAGCCCGACCACTACCGCTACTAAGCAGCAAGAAGGCTTGAACACGGGGCTCACCGCTTGAACTGGCGGTGGGCCCCGTTTCCTTTCCCATGAGCTCCCTCGAACATGACATTGCAGATCCATCCCTCTCGTCAGTAGGCGAGGCGAGAATCGAATGGGCCGATGGTCAGATGCCAGTTCTCCGGTCAATCCGCGAACGATTCGCTCAGGACAAGCCGCTTAAGGGCCTGCGAGTCGGCGCCTGTCTGCATGTAACGGCGGAGACAGCAAACCTGATGCGCACACTTGTCGCTGGTGGCGCCGATGTTGCCCTCTGCGCGGCAAACCCATATTCCACACAGGACAATGTCGCAGCGGCCCTGGTCGCCAACCATTCCGTTGCGGTCTTTGCACACCACGGTGAGAGCGTTGACGACTACGCACAGCACCTCGGTCGAGTTCTGGACACGGGTCCCGCAATCACGCTTGACGATGGGGCAGACCTTGTGACCGTTCTCCACTCCCGCGACCCCGACGCTGCGGCCCGCCTGCTCGGCGGCACTGAGGAGACGACCACCGGGATTGTCAGCCTGCGAGCCATGGACGCTGCTGGGGCACTGCTGTGCCCGGTAATCGCCGTCAACGAGGCTGGCACGGAGCGGGCCTTCAATGACCGTTATGGCACCGGGCAGTCCGCTCTTGACGGGATCCTCCGAGCGACCAACATCCTGCTGGCTGGCCGGGTGCTCGTGGTGCTTGGGTATGGCTGGACCGGCAAGGGGATTGCACTTAGGGCAGCAGGAGCGGGGGCGACGGTGATCGTGTCCGAGGTTGACC
>JBAXCW010000228.1:0-2581 GCA_037141275.1 Actinomycetes bacterium | reverse complement strand
CTGACTCCCAGGCAATGACATTGCCTTCACGGTCGGTCAGGGAAACGATGGTGTTGTTGAACGAAGTCTTGATGTGTGCCTGGCCAACAGGAATGTTCTTCTTAACACGCTTACGGCCACGCTGAGGACGACGATTGGCGCTCACTTGGCCACCTTCTTCTTACCTGCGACCTGGAGACGCTTTGGACCCTTGCGAGTACGTGCGTTTGTCTTGGTCTTCTGTCCGCGGACCGGAAGGCCGCGGCGGTGACGGATGCCGCGGTAGCAGCCGATCTCCATCAGACGCTTGATGTTCTGCGAGCGCTCACGGCGAAGGTCACCCTCGACGGTGAGTTCGCTGTCGACGAGGTCACGGAGCTTGCCGGCTTCCTCTTCAGTCAGGTCGCGGATCTTTGTGTCATAAGAGATGCCAGCCTTGTCGAGCAAACGCTGCGACGTGGTGCGGCCGATGCCGTAGATGTACGTGAGACCGATCTCAGCGCGCTTGTTTGGGGGAAGGTTGATGCCTGCGATACGTGCCATGTCTAGCCCTGACGCTGCTTATGGCGTGGGTTAGGACAGATCACGCGGACGACCGAATTGCGCCGGATGATCTTGCACTTCTCACACATCTTCTTCACTGACGGTCTTACCTTCATAAACACTCGAATCCATTGCAGAGGTGGGCGTAGCCGGTCCGCGGGGCCAGTTCCAAGGCGTGGAAACAGCCACCAGAACGGCACCGCATAGCGGCGCGACCAACGACAGTAGCAAAAGCGCGATAGCGCGCGTTGCCCGGTCGAAAGATTCCCATCAGTTGCTGCCCTTTCCTACTGGGGCAGCTGTGGCATTCCATGGTGTCAGGACCCTCGGACCGTTGGCTGTAATCGCCACCGTGAACTCAAAGTGTGCGGCAAGTGAACCGTCAACTGTGTAGACCGACCACTCGTCGTCATCGACGCGAATCCCGGGGCTACCAATGGCGACCATTGGCTCAATCGCGATGACCATCCCCTCCTCCAACTTCGGACCTTGCCCTGGAGTGCCGTGATTGGGAACCTCGGGTGGCTCGTGCAGAGACCTTCCAACACCATGGCCAACCAGTGAACGGACCACGCTGAACCCGTTGTCCTCAACAACAGTCTGGACGGCGTTGGCAACATCACCAATTCGTGAGCCAAGCTGACATGCCTCCACACCAGCGTGCAGTGAGGCCTCGGTTACATCGAGCAGTCGCTGAGCTTCCTCAGTGATCTCACCAACAGGAAATGTGCGGGCGGCGTCGGCCACCCAGCCGTCAAGAGTGACACCGACATCCACTGAGATCAGGTCGCCCTTGGCGAGCTTCTGCGAACCCGGTATGCCGTGGACAACCATTGAGTTGGCTGAGGCGCAGATCGAACCGGGGAAGCCGCGATAGCCCTTGAAGGTTGGGATGGCGCCTTGCGAGCGAATGAAACGCTCTGCTGTTTCGTCCAACTCCTGGGTTGTAACTCCTGGGCGAATCCTGCCCTCGACCAGATCCAGCGTCTTGACGAGAATGTCCCCCGCCGCGGCCATCTTGTCTATCTCCGCCGCACTCTTACGGATGATCAAGCGGATTCCTCAAGCCTGAGGGTTGCCAGCGCCGCGCGGATGTGGTCGTGGACCTCAGTTTGGCTGCGCGAACCGTCGAACCTGCGGAGCAGACCCAGCGACTCGTAGTACTCGACCAAAGGCTCTGTTTGGGCGTGGTAGACCTCAAGCCGGTTCATGATGACCTCAGCCTTGTCGTCATCACGCTGGACAAGCCGCGAGCCATCCTGGTCACAGACGCCCTCGTGCTTGGGCGGATCAAAGTCAAGGTGGTAGCCGTGACCAGAAGTGACGCAGACGCGGCGCCCAGAAAGCCGGCGGATGACCTCTTCATCATCAAGCTCGACCAGCAACGCAGCTGTGACCTTCCGGTCCAATCCTTCAAGCGCCTCGGCGAGGGCATCGGCCTGGGGGATCGTGCGCGGATAACCGTCAAGGAGGAAGCCGTCCTCGCAGTCCTCCTGAGCAACGCGCTCAACGATCAGGTCAACGATCAGGTCATCTGGGACAAGAGCCCCGCTGTCCATAAAGCCCTTCGCTTTTAGACCAAGGTCGCTGCCCTCGGTGACCGCGGCACGGAGCATGTCGCCCGTGGAAGCCCAGGGAAGTCGAAAATCTTGAACAAGTCGTGCGGCCTGAGTTCCCTTGCCTGCTCCGGGTGGACCGAGCAGAATCAGGTTCAACTCCTGACTCACGACCTGAGGAACCCTTCATAGGAGCGCATCATCAGTTGCGCCTCCATCTGCTTGACCGTGTCAAGCGCCACGCCAACAACGATCAGCAGCGAGGTGCCGCCAAAGAACAGGTTGGTGTTGGTCTGGTTGATCAAGATTGTTGGAAGAGCGGCAACCGCTGCAAGGAAGAGGGCGCCTGGGAATGTCAGTCGAGCAAGAATGCGGTCGAGGTATTCCGCTGTTGGGCGGCCCGGACGCACACCGGGAATGAACCCGCCGTACTTCTTCAGGTTCTCGGCCTGATCCACTGGATTGAATGTAACCGCTGTGTAGAAGTACGTGAACATAATGAT
>JBAXCW010000227.1:0-2583 GCA_037141275.1 Actinomycetes bacterium | reverse complement strand
CGCAAGCCAGATGCGCCCCCGCGACATGCTGCGCGGCGACCTTGAGGGCGAGGAGCTAGAGAAGTACGTCCAGGAACGGATCATCACGACAACACTCGACAAGGCCGTGTCGTGGGCCCGTGGCAACGCCATGTTCCCCGCCACATTCGGCCTTGCCTGCTGTGCGATCGAAATGATGTCCATCGTTGGCGGACGAGTTGACGTTGCCCGTTTTGGTTTTGAGGCATTCCGTGCATCCCCACGCCAGGCCGACCTACTCATCCTCTCCGGCCGCGTCTCGATCAAGATGGCGCCAGTTGTCCGCCGCATCTACGACCAGATGCTTGAGCCGAAGTGGACAATCGCCATGGGCGCATGCTGCTCCTCGCAGGGGATCTTCAACAACTACGCAATCGTCCCAGCAGACAAGTTCATGCCCGTTGACGTTCACGTGCCCGGCTGCCCCCCACGCCCGGAAGCACTGGTTCACGGAATCCTGACCCTTAGAGACAAGATCCAAGGCGACCCCACCATGGGTTGGCGCAGCCGTTACGGAGCTGAAGGAACCGAGGAAGTGTTGCCCCTGCACTCCTCAGCCGACTCCGTGAATGTTTTCGGTGCCCCTAGGCCGGGGCTTGGGGAGGCCCCAAGTGCCTGACGCAACCGGCCTTGAACTGATCGCCGGAGAAATCCGCGACAGCGCGCCCGGCGCCGTCCTCGCAACAAAGCACGACCGCGGCCGTGCCGAGATCGAAATCACACCAGAGTCAGTGCGCCCAGTCATAGGAATGCTCAAAGAGCGCGGCTACACATTCCTCGCCTCACTCCACGGCCTTGACTACTGGCCGGACGAGCCACGCCTTGGCGTTATCTACGAACTGCTCGACATGAAGACTGTGGACCGGATCTCAATCAAAACCCGCGTGACGGTTGAGAACCCCACTGTTGCCAGTGTGGTTGACCTCTGGTCCGGCGCCGACCACCCTGAGCGCGAAGTCTTTGACATGTTCGGTGTCGTCTTTGAAGGCCACCCGGACCTGCGCAGGATCCTGATGCCCGAAGACTACGAAGGCCATCCGCAGCGCCGTGACTTCCCAATTGGCGGCGAAGAAGTGATCTTCACCTACAACGAGAAGACCATGCCCGGGTGGACTGAGTAATGGCCTCCGAGGTAAGCGACTACAGAAAGCAGGAGGAGTCGATCACGCTCGAGCGACTCGCCCATGATCCGGCAACCGGGATCAGTAGCGACCTCCTCACGCTCAACAT
Organism: Actinomycetes bacterium; assembly: GCA_037141275.1. Taxonomy (GTDB): domain Bacteria; phylum Actinomycetota; class Thermoleophilia; order Solirubrobacterales; family Solirubrobacteraceae; genus WLNJ01. The sequence goes on along the minus strand of JBAXCW010000227.1, from coordinate 1,335 downwards.
CGGCCCCCACCATCCGGCCACCCACGGCGTTCTCCGCCTGATTGTCACCCTTGAAGGCGAGATTGTGCGCGACATCAAGCCGGTCATCGGTTACGTCCACACTGGCATTGAGAAGACCGCTGAACAGAAGGCTTACTGGAAGGTCATCCCCGTCATTGAGCGGATGGACTACCTCTCCTACTACTTCAACGCCATGGCCTACTGCGGGTCAGTTGAAACCCTCACCGGCGTCGAAGTTCCAAAGCGCGCCCAGTACCTGCGGGTGATCCACATGGAGCTCAACCGGATCATGAGCCACATGGTTTGGCTTGGCACAAGCGCCTTGGACCTAGGCGCAATGTCAATGTTTTGGTACTGCTTCCGCGAGCGGGAGACCATCCTCGACCTTTTTGAGATGAGCTCAGGTCAGCGGATGCACACCCGTTACTTCCAAGTTGGAGGAGTAATGGAAGACATCCCCCTCGGCTTTGAGAAGAAGGTCCGTGAGTTCCTCAAGACGATGCCCAGCCGGGCCGACAAGTTTGCCGACCTCCTCGAGAACAACGAGATCGTCCTCCAGCGCTTGCGCGGCACCTGCCCACTCTCAGAGGAACGGCTGCTTGACCTTGGCGTCACCGGACCCCTGCTGCGTGCGGCCGGTAACCCATGGGATCTGCGCAAGACCGCGCCGTACTCGTCCTATGAGGACTTCGACTTCAAGATTCCAGTCGGGACCGTCGGCGACAACTACGACCGCTACCGAGTGCGCCATGCCGAGCTCTACGAATCAGTGAAGATCATTGAACAGGCCCTTGACGGCCTGCCTGAAGGGCCTTACATCACCGAGGACCGTAAGTACGCGCTGCCACCAAGGCACGAGCTGGCGACCTCAATGGAGGCGCTGATCCACCACTTCAAGCTCGTGACGGAAGGTTTCCGCGTGGCGGAAGGCGAGGCCTACTACCCAATCGAGTCACCACGTGGAGAGCTCGGCTGCTTCATCCGTTCAGATGGCTCCAGCAAACCGGCGCGCGTCCACATGCGCGACCCATCGTTTGTGAATCTCCAAGCCACAGCTGAAATGTGTAACGACACTTACATCGCTGACCTGATCGCAACCCTCGCGATGCTTGACCCTGTTCTCGGAGGCATTGACCGATGACCGAGGTCACACGCTTCACCCACGGGTCCCGAATTCCCGGCTGGGACGACTCTGTCGACCCAAACAAGGCTCCCGCGGGCATTCCAGACCTTGCCACCACACCGGTGCCGGCCGAGCTGCGCGACGAGATCCAAGCGGAGATGGCCAAATACCCCGTATTCCGCTCCGCGCTGATTCCAGCCCTGCATGCCGCC
>JBAXCW010000226.1:0-2601 GCA_037141275.1 Actinomycetes bacterium | reverse complement strand
GTGTTGATTCCAACGGTCACGCTGAGACTTGGCTCATCAACTGCAATCAGCGGAAGTGCAACAGGGTTCTCTGGATCAGCCAGCGTCTCGCCAATGGTTACCTCGGGGATTCCGGCTACGGCAACAATCTCACCGGGGCCAGCTTCATCCGCAGATTGACGCTCAAGTGCCTGAGTGACAAAGAGCTCTGTGATCTTGGCGCTCTCGATGGTCCCATCGCGGCGACACCAGGCGACTGCCTGCCCCTTCTTGACATAGCCATCATGCGCTCGGCAGATCGCCAAGCGACCAAGGTAGTCAGAGGCGTCGAGGTTAGTGACCTGCATCCGCAGAGGAGCACCCTCCTCATAGACGGGCGCTGGAATTGTCTCCACGAGGAGGTCCATCAAGGGCTTCAGGTCATCCGCTTGACTATCAGCTGTCATCGAGGCCGTCCCGGCCTTGGCGTTGGTGTAGACGACAGGGAACTCAAGCTGCTCCTCTGCGGCCTCAAGGTCAAGGAAGAGTTCCTCAACCTCATGGACAACCTCCGCGATACGTGCGTCCGGGCGGTCCACCTTGTTGACAACGAGAATCACTGGAAGCTTGGCGTCAAGCGCCTTACGGAGAACAAACCGAGTCTGTGGAAGTGGGCCTTCGCTCGAGTCAACGAGCAGGAGCACACCGTCGACCATGAACAGTCCGCGCTCAACCTCACCACCGAAGTCAGCGTGTCCGGGTGTGTCAATGATGTTCAACTTGACATCGCCATATTGAATGGACGTGTTCTTGGCGAGAATCGTGATTCCCTTCTCCCGCTCGAGATCCATCGAATCCATGACTCGATCTTTGAGCTCGGCGCCCTGTCGGAAGGCTCCGGACTGCTGGAGCATGGCGTCGACCAGTGTGGTCTTACCGTGGTCTACGTGGGCGATGATTGCGACGTTTCTGATGTCTGAGCGTTCAGCCAAGGGGTTCAATTCTGTTTGTGTGTTTGAAAGGCAAGACAAGCTGCGGGGAGCTGACCGCTCCCCGCAGAACAAGCCTTGAGTTGATCTGGGTCAGGCCGGTGAGGGCACTGCGTCCAGGTAAAGCTCGCCTGCTTCGGCCTTAGCGACCAGTGAAGCAGGTGGAACGAACCGCTCGCCATATTTCTCAGCGAGCTCGTTCGAGCGGGCGACAAATCCTGCGACGCCACCCTCATAACCATTGATGTACTGGAGCACTCCACCTGTCCAGCCAGGGAATCCAATTCCAAAGATAGAGCCAATATTTGCGTCAGCAACTGTCTCGATAACACCTTCGTCGAGGCACTTGACCGTTTCAAGGGACTCGATGAACATCATCCGCTCCTGTAGGTCCTTGAAGTCGGCACCGAGGTTGTCTCCCCCGAAAGCCTCCTTGATGCCAGGCCAGAGGCCAACCCGCTTGCCTTCTTCGTACTCGTAGAAGCCGGCGCCATCGAGACGGCCTCCGCGCTTGTACTCGTCGAGCATACGGTCGATGACGATTGTTGCTGGGTGGTCATGCCAAACCCCGCCGTCAGCATCTAGGGCAGCCTCATAGGCAAGTCGGATTCGACGCATCAGGTTGAGGTTGAGCTCATCTGAAAGCTGGAGCACTGGTGCCGGGTAACCAGCCTGTGATGACGCCTGCTCAATCGTTGGGGCAGGAATGCCCTCGTTGAGCATTGCGATGCCCTCGTTGATGAACGTACCGATCACACGACTGGTGAAGAACCCTCTGCTGTCATTGACAACGATCGGAGTCTTCTTGATCTTCTTGGCAACGTCGAGTGCGCGGTAGAGCGTCTCGTCAGTGGTCTTCTTGCCGCGAATGATCTCCAACAGCGGCATCTTGTCCACTGGGCTGAAGAAGTGAAGGCCGATGAAGTCATCGGGACGTGACACACCCTCGGCGAGGTCAGTGATTGGCAGCGTTGAGGTGTTGGACCCGAGCAGCGCGTTTGGAGCCAGGTGAGGCTCGATCTCCGCGTAGACCTGCTCTTTGACCTTGGGGTCCTCAAAGACGGCCTCAATAACCATGTCGGCTCCATCGGCAAGAGCTGGGTCGTCGGTGGCCGTGATCAGTGCAAGGAGGGCATCTGCCTTCTCCTGCGTGGTCCGGCCCTTCTCAAGCTGCTTATCAACAAGCTTGGCTGAATAGCCCTTGCCGCGGTCCGCAGCTTCCTGGGATACATCCTTGAGGATGACCTCAATGCCAGCCTTGGCACAGACGTAGGCAATTGCAGCGCCCATCATGCCGGCCCCAAGCACAACTGCCTTCTTGGGGTCAAATGTCTCGATGTCGGCTGGACGGCCACGGTCTCCGTTGACCTCTTGAAGGTCAAAGAAGAACGCCTGGATCATGTTCTTAGCGACCTTGCCCGTGAGCAAGTCAACGAAGTAACGCCCTTCGATCTCAATCGCAGTGTCGAAGTCAACCTGTGCGCCCTCAACTGCGACGGACATGATGTGCTTCGGTGCCGGATAGTTGGCGCCCTTGATCTGCTTACGCAGGTTGGCCGGGAAGGCAGGCAAGTTCATTGCCAGAGCTGGGTTTGAAGGGGTGCCACCAGGGATCTTGTAGCCCTTTACGTCCCATGGCTGAACGGCCTCTGGG
>JBAXCW010000225.1:0-2608 GCA_037141275.1 Actinomycetes bacterium | reverse complement strand
CCTTGACGCTCCGCTTGAAGGGCGCGACGTCTTGATCATCGAAGACATCGTCGACTCGGGCTTGACACTCCAGTATCTGATCCGCAATCTCAAGGCAAGAGGGCCAAAGAGCCTTGAGGTCTGCACCTTGCTCTCCAAGCCGATCCGCAGGCCTGAGGCGGCGGATGTCAAGTATGTGGGCTTTGAGATTCCTGACCGGTTTGTTATTGGTTTCGGCCTAGACCATCAGGAACGCCACCGCAATCTGCCCTATGTCGCGGCACTTGAGCCGAAAGCCACCTGATTCACGCTGCTGCCGGGCAGAACCCGGCACGCACGAGAGGCAGCCAGAACCGCTTTCCGCTGCTACTCTGGCGACTGTCAGCCGATTCGCCGATATCCGGCGGGGCCTGAGGGGAAAATCAACAGAATGAGCCGTTTTTTCAAAGGTGCAGCGTTTCCGATCCTCGTGGTCGTCATTCTTGCGTTCTTCGCCCAGAAGCTGATCAGCCCAGGGACGAAGGCTCCTAAGTACACGTACTCCAATCTTCAGACCGATATCAAGGGCGGCAAGGTTAAGAGCGCGGATCTCAAGACCAAGGACAGCACGGTCACGGTCAAACTCACTGACGGTAAGACTCACGAGACAGGTTGGAACCCTGCTGACCCTCAGCTTCAGACTCAACTCCAGAACGCCAAGGTCTCATTCGACGTCCAAGGCCGCAAGACCAACGGTTGGATCTCGCTCCTCACTTACGTCCTGCCTTTCGTGATCTTCATCGGCTTCTGGATCTTCCTGATGAACCAGGTTCAGGGTGGCGGTTCGAAGGTCATGTCATTTGGCAAGTCCAAGGCCAAGCGGATGAGCCTTGATGCCCCGAAGATCACTTTCCGGGATGTCGCAGGCGTTGATGAGGCAGTCGAGGAACTTCATGAGATCAAGGAGTTCCTCGAGAACCCGAAGAAGTTCCAAGCGCTTGGCGCGCGGATCCCTAAGGGAGTGCTGCTCTATGGCCCTCCTGGCACTGGCAAGACGCTGCTCGCTCGTGCGGTAGCTGGAGAGGCCGGGGTGCCGTTCTTCTCAATTTCAGGCTCTGACTTTGTTGAGATGTTTGTCGGTGTCGGCGCGAGCCGCGTCAGGGATCTCTTCGAGCAGGCCAAGCAGCACAACCCCTGCATCATCTTCATGGATGAGATTGACGCCGTCGGTCGCCACCGTGGTGCCGGCATGGGCGGCGGGCACGATGAGCGTGAGCAGACGCTGAACCAGCTTCTTGTCGAGATGGATGGCTTCGAGATGAAGGACAACGTGATCCTGATCGCGGCTACCAACCGTCCCGACATCCTTGACCCCGCACTCCTGCGTCCGGGTCGATTCGATCGTCAGATTGTCGTTGATCGACCTGATCGCAAGGGCCGCGCCAAGATCCTCGAAGTTCACACGCGTGGCAAGCCTCTAGCCCGTGAGATCGATGTCGATGTGCTCGCAGGGCAGACACCAGGTTTCACCGGTGCTGATCTGGCAAACCTCGTAAATGAGGCCGCTCTTCTCGCAGCGCGGACAGGCAAGCGTGAGATCACACAGGTTGAGCTCGAGGAAGGAATCATGCGAGTGATTGCTGGCCCGGAGAAGAAGACACGGGTGATGGGCGAGAAGGAGAGGCTGATCACCGCCTACCACGAGATGGGCCATGCCATTGTGGGCCACGACCTTGAGCACGCTGATCCAGTTCACAAGATTTCGGTCATTAGTCGCGGTCAGGCACTCGGCTACACAATCTCGATGCCAACCGAGGACAAGTTCCTCACCACTCGCGCGGAGCTTTTGGACACGATGGCCATGACTCTTGGGGGACGCGCCGCTGAGGAGATCGTCTTTGGCGAGATCACCACTGGTGCCAGTAACGACCTTGAGAAGGTGACAAGCACGGCCAAGCAGATGGTGATGCGCTTCGGCATGAGCGAGAAGCTCGGCCCTCGGGTGTTCGGGCACGACCAAACACAGCCTTTCCTTGGACGCGAGTTCAGCGCCCAGGCCGATTACTCCGACGAGATTGCACGTGAGATCGACGATGAGATCCACCGCATTGTCGAGAGCGCCCACCAGCGTGCCCGTGACATCTTGAGTGGCCGTAAGGAAGACCTTGAGCGCATCTCCCTGATTCTGCTTGAGCGCGAGACGATCGAGCGCGAGCAGTTTGAGGCACTGATGCAAGGCAAGCCTTCAAGCGAGGTCTTCCACGATGAACCAGAGGCAGCAGAGACAGAGCCTCCAGAGACTCCAGGTGTGCCTGCTGCTGAGCCTGAGCGTCCACCGGGCACCTCCCCGTTCCCTCGTCCTGGCCTCGCCGGCGGACCAACCGAGATGCGCGGACCTGACGCACCGGACTCCCAAGTCTGATCCCACTCAGCTGGGGTCGTGACGTCAAAAGAAGAGCGAGGCCTCTCGGCCCCGCTCGGTAAGAACTTCGGTTGCTCAGCCCGTCAGGGCTGAGAATGCAGGATGCGCGTCTCAGTCACCGTTTCCGTCTGAGCCGCCCCAACCGCTTCCGCCGTGGTCAGAGTGAACTGTTGAGTCCCCAGTGTCCGAGTGGTGGTGGCCCTGCTGGTCTGAATAGGTGTTCGTACC
>JBAXCW010000224.1:0-2612 GCA_037141275.1 Actinomycetes bacterium | reverse complement strand
CCGTCTAGATTGGTGTCCTTCAAGTCCAGCCCTGTGAGGTCTGCTCCGGACAGGTCAGCTGTGGGTCCGATCAAGTAGCCGCCGATGATCTTCCAATCAGTGGAGAGGCCGACCGGCGCCGTCCCGGTGATAGCGCCTGACCTAACGCCAGCAAGTGTTGTTCCTGTCAAGTCGGTCCCCGTCAGGTTGGTCCCAGACAGGTCGTAGCCGCTGAGGTCAGCGTTCGCAAGGTTCGCTCCCGGGCCAATCAGGTATCCATCGACCAGCTTCCAGCCGGTTGGCAATCCTGCCGGGGTACCGGTGATCAGCCCCGAAGTCACCGCGGCGAGCTTGGCGTTGCTCAAGTTGGTTGCGCTTAGGTTCGCGCCAGCAAGGTCGGCGCCCGTCAGGTCGGCGCCCGCCAGGTCTGCGTTCTGGAGTTCTGCCCCGGCCATCTTGGCCCTAACGAACTTTGCGCCTGCGGCCGAGGCGGTGTGGAACTGGGCGTTCGTCAGGTCCGCGTCGGTGAAGTTCGCCCCGGTAAGCACGGTCTGATTGAACAGGCAGGACTGCAGATCCAAGCCGGCAAATGAAGCCGAGGCGAAGCTCTGATCGCTGTAATCCGTGTCGGTTGAGCACACCCCAGCGAGGGTTTGAGTGTGCGTTGAACGGAACGGGTCAAACACGCCAGGACGCTGCACTGCCGAAGCAGTGTGGGCGGGAATAATGAAAATGGCCAGAATGAGGGCCGATGTACCTAACCTCTTGCGCGAAAACACCTAATGGAGACTAGGGATTCTCCCCCTAAAGTGCAATCTCTGCCGGCTGGGCGTTCTGGGTTCAGCGGGAGGTGCCGACCGAGCCGTCAATCAGCCACTTGCCGCCCGTTTTCATGACGCGAGTTGGCTTCGCTCCAACGCCTGCAGGTTCAATGATTACGCCGGCTTCGTTTCCGTCAACGACGATCTTTCCAGCGTGGAGCTTGGCGACCTGACGGGCCTGCTCGCCAGTGGGCAGATTACTGACCATCGTCAGGGTTGCGCCGCAGTCCTTTCCGCGCAAGATTCCGGCCCCAGCTTGAATCCTCGCCTGGGCTGCGACCGTCAGTCGGCTGCAGGCGTCAGCGCCCTTGTGAGCAGCAAAATCGGCGATGTAGCTATTGACCAGATCGCGGACTTGAGTTGTCGCACTGGGCCCCCCGCACCCTGAAACTGCCACGCAGGACAGGGCTGCGCAGAGGGTGAGTTGGAGTGTGCGACGGTTCACGGATTGGACCTTACCGGCGAACGCGACTCCGCCACAGCCTGCCAGTGCGATAGTTTCCCCGCCGTGAACACAGTTATCGCCACGAGCCCACATCTTCCGTTCTATCTCGCTGCAGGCGCACTCGCAGTCTGGGCGCTCACGATCGGCGGCTTGGGGATCATTAAGCCCAAGCTTCCCGAGTCAGACCACCTTTACACGCTCGGCGTTGTGTTTACCGTGCTGCTGGTAGCTACCACGATGGGGACGGCAATTGGAACGGGTGAAACTCCGGACCTGCATCAGACTCGTCCTGACGTGAAGCTTGGTGTGGTTCCGCAGCCAGGCGATGCAGCACCTGGCGGGGCTACCGAAGCCCCCAAGCCAGACGCCACTAAGTAGATCGTCCGCAGGCTTAGCTCTTAGGGCCGGCCGTTGGTGGCCGAGGGGACCTCGCGTGAGCGAATCACCATGGGCATACCTTCAGACGGGGACAGGGTTGGCATCTGCCGGATCTCAATGGGCCCGTCAGAGTCGCTCTCGAGAAGCCAGCGGCGCAGAATGGTTGTTGCGATCGCCCGTACCTCCATCTGACCAAACCTCATGCCTATACAGGTCCTTGATCCTCCACCAAATGGGATGTAGGCGCCCTTCGGGATGAGGGGTTTGCTCTCGGCCGAGAACCGCTCGGGTCTGAATGCCTCAGGCTCAGGCCAGACATCTGGAAGGTGGTGGCTAGCCCATGACGAGTAGGAGAGCGGCACTCCCGCCGGGACCTTGATGCCGTTGAATTCAAATTGCTCTGTTACACGGCGCGGCCCAATCCATGCGGGCGGGTAGAGGCGCAGGATCTCGTCAACAACCATCTCCAACCTAGGAAGCGCTTCACCGGTTAGGTCGGCGGGCGTCAGTGGCCGATCCCCAAGGACAGCGGACTGCTCTTCAAGCAGGGGAGCAAGCGCCTCAGGGTTCTTGGCAAGCTCGTGGAAGAGGAATGTGACGGTTGAGGTTGTGGTGTCATGGCCGGCGAATAGGAGGGTCATGACTTGGTCTCGGATTTCCCTTGCGGACAGGCCGGCACCGTCATCAGCGTCAGTGGCACCGAGCAGCATCCCGAGCAGGTCGCCGCTGTTCTGGTCGGCGGTGGTGGCGGCAGATCGGCGGTCGGCGATCTCGCCGAGGATTAGGTCATCGAGCCGAGCGCTCGCCTTGGTTAGGCGGTTGAACGGTGATCCTGGCCCGCGCAGCATCTGTCGGAAGTAGTCATTTGAGTAGTAAGCAAGGGCTGATTCAAAGTCACTGGCAGTGCGACCCTCCCGGCCGTCGGGGTCAAATCCAAAGAGGGCCCTCATTGCGATCCTCAGGGCAAGGTGGCGTGTCCAGTCGTAGAT
>JBAXCW010000223.1:0-2620 GCA_037141275.1 Actinomycetes bacterium | reverse complement strand
AGAGCAGTACGGGCGGAGTTGCGCGAACGGCTCCGCCCACTTAGTAGCGGATGAATGCGCTCTCAGAAAGCCATGTGGGACTGCCAATACTTTTGCGTCTCGTCATCCATGAAATGAACGAAGCACCCCTTCATGCCTCTCGTGAGAAGCACCCGATAAGTGTTCTGTAGAAGCCGGGTCAAGTCATCCTTTGCAGACTTCACCTTGCGGTCATGGAGAGAATCCTTCACTCCCAGCCAGCCCTGACCTTCGCGGTAGACCAGATCAGGACCGAAAATTACGCCGACGTAGTCAAATTCAAATCCCTGAGCCGTGTAGATGCATCCGATCTGCGCCTCTCCACCTGTCTCAGTTGCCCACAGCTCATTCTGTGGAATGCCAGGAGCAAGTGTCTTCTTCCCGCTCTTCGCATTCCAAGGCATCTCAAAGGCACCGATCTTCACGTCATTTGCCAAGCTACCGTCGGGAAGAGGGTCGGACCAAGGCCAGCAGAACCCAGCAGTGAGGCGGGCGCTGTGATCCTTAGCTAGAGAACTCATCTTGATGGCGAGATCAGTCGGCGATTCGACGATTTCGAACTCAAAGGAATCCATTCCTCGCCAGATTCGCGGCGGATCGCTCGAGAGGCCGAGAACGGAAGTCACCCAATCGACGAATCCATCTGAGCCTGCGCAACGGAACTGTGGAAGTAGGTCGAACGCATATGAACTTCGTTGGTCGTCTTCCGCGGCGGAAAGCAGTAAGTCGCGCGATCCGATCTCACCTGGGCGGATTGCCTGAAACTCGTCAACGAAGAAGACCGCGACCTTAGACGCGTCCTGCAGCTCTTGAACCAAAGGCTTGCCGGAGCGCTGGTCTTTGCGCGTGTGCCACTCCACTCCAGACTCCTTCAGGCGATGCGCCTCATCGACTAGTAGGACGTCGACTACGCTAGGTGAGGCCATCGCGTAGGAGTTGTGGCGAGTGACTTGCTGCTCGGCTATCGACCCTACGAACTTCTTGAACGTGGTCTTGAGAGCCGTCGAAGACAAGGAAAGGTGAACGTTCAAGCCTTCTCTAGAGAGAGCCGCGAATAGATTCATAGCCACGACCGATTTGCCCGTCCCTGGCCCGCCGCTGACAACGACCGTCGCTTTCGTTCCGTTAGCAATAGCCTTCTGCGCTTCGGTCATGACCCTGTCGAAGGAAACCTCCTGCTCGTCGAGGAGAACAAATTCCGCGCGACCCTCAAGAATCCCCCCTAGGTGCTCCAATAGCTTCTTACTCGGGAGATCCTTGCTACCTACAACACGACCAAGCACTGACTCACCTCCCTGGCCTCCAACTCGAACCTGAAGCTCGGTGACAAGTTTCGATTGGTCGTCTCGAGTGAAGAGCGGGAAGCGCCGGATGTCGTCATCAAATTTTGGATCCAGGAGTGGATCATTGGGTTCAAGGTGGTAGTTGTGCAGGAATGCGCCACCCCAAGCTTTGATCGCATCGGGGCGATCTTCGTGGAACTCAGCTGATCCGTTCAACAGCCGATTGACGTAACCGCCTACTTGAACCGATGGGTGCAGCACCGATCGGTTGCCTTTACCAACCCAAGTCAATACCCGTGATGCGTCCGATGGCTCACAACGACTCCACTGCTTGAGCTCAATCACCGCCGCGGAGTCGGCCCCACTTGCGTCAGCCCCCGTGAACATCGCGTCTAACCGTCCTCCGTACTGTGGCAACGAGAACTCGATTAGCACTCCTTGACGTTTCAATCCAGCCTTGTCAGCGGCGAAATGCAACTGGGTAAGAGAGTTTTGCCAAGCTGTCTTCTCCCCCTCGTTGGGTTCGAATCCGTACTGGGAGATCCAAGCCTCCCGAACTCGGTCGCCAATGACGCCATCCCTCACATGTGAGTGAAACTCAGCGCAGGTTGCTTCGTAAACGATCAGAGCGCGTCAGCCTTTCGCGGCGGCGCGTCAGCGGCTGGGGGAATTCTTCGAGCGTTGATCTCGATCTTCTCATTGATTGCTTCGGACAAATCGATCTCCATCGCGTTGGCCAGATTGACGGTATAGAGGGCAATATCCGCCAACTCATGCCTAATGGACTCAACCGTTCCAGCTTCCAGCTTTTCCAAGTCAGTGGGCGAGAGCCACATGAGCAGTTCGAGTAGCTCTCCTACTTCCGCTCCCAGAGCGCAAGCCAAGCTCTTCGGATCGTGGAATTTGGCCCAGTTTCGCTCGTCGCGGAACTTACGGAGACGATCTTGGAGTTCGCCTATCTCACCCATACGCATCAACCTTAACTCTCCCGCGGCAGCATCGCTGCCCAACTCCGAGCCAACCAACCATTGAATGTTGGTCTTAGACCAAACTTCTACCCCAAGAACTTCACGTCGCCGTGCCACTCGAGAAGGTCGACGCCCGGGGCAAGTTCGGGATCCTTCGGGACCACTATGTCTCGTCCGTCAAGCGCGTAGTAGACCTTGCCGTTGGAAAACTCCTCCTTAAGCCGCTTGCTTACGCGAAACTTTCGTTCTGGCGTCACCGTGACATAGCCACGATCAAAGAGGCCATGGACATCACGACGTAGTGGCATCCCATTGGTCGTGTCGTGCGTTCCACCTTCTGAGTAGGGCCTT
>JBAXCW010000222.1:0-2623 GCA_037141275.1 Actinomycetes bacterium | reverse complement strand
GCCCCGCCCTGCAAATAGTGTGCTGGCAGCAACCCGTCCAGATACCCCGCGCCTGCCTGCGTGGACCAAAGGCCTAGACGATTACATTGAAGCTCGAACAACAGTCGGAGGACAGAGATGAAACTGCTGGTCTGTGGTGGTGCTGGATTTATTGGCTCAAACTTTGTGAGGCTCCGCCTCGAGGAGAGCGATGACGAGATCATCGTCCTTGACAAGCTGACCTATGCAGGTCGCCGCGAGAATCTCGCCGACCTTGAGGGCAACTCCCGTTATTTGGGCTTGGTCCATGGTGCGATTGAGGATCCTGCCGCTGTTGCTGAGGCCGCTAAGGGTGTTGACGCAATCGTCAACTTTGCCGCTGAGACACACGTTGACCGGTCAATCGCCGAGCCAGACGCATTTGTCGTGACCAATGGTCAGGGCACTTATACGCTGCTTGAGCGCGCTCGCGAGGACGGCCTTCGCTACGTCCAGGTTTCAACTGATGAGGTCTACGGATCGATTGAGGAGGGCTCGTTCACAGAGGAGTCTCCGCTTCAGCCTTCCTCTCCTTACAGCGCAACTAAGACTGGCGCTGACCTTCTTGTGGAGAGCTATTTCCACACGTTTGACTTGCCGACCTCGATCGCGCGTGGGTCAAACAACTACGGCCCTTTCCAGTACCCAGAGAAGCTGATTCCGTTGATGATTCTCAACGCAATGCACGGCGACTCGCTTCCCATCTACGGCGATGGCATGCAGGTCCGGAACTGGCTCTTTGTGGAGGACTTTGGCCGCGGCATTGGCCATGTTCTTGACCACGGCAAGTATGGCGAGGTCTACAACTGTGGTGGGCCTGACGAGTGCCCCAACATTGATGTTGTCAAGCGGATTATCGAGTTGACAGGGACCAGCGAGGATCTGATCGACTACGTAACCGACCGTCCCGGGCACGATAGGCGCTACTCACTGGCATCAACGAAGCTTGAAGGGCTTGGCTGGAAGGCTAGGACGCACTTCGCTGAGGGCTTGGAACAGACGGTCGCCTGGTACCGCGATAACGCGGCATGGTGGGAGTCAATCCGCTCCGGTGACTACCGCGAGTACTACGCCAAGCAGTACGGCCGCGAGCTCACCTAAGCAAAGTAGTTCGGAAAAACCGAAACCGCGCCCTACTGTTGGTGTTGTGATGGACGAAAGCAAAGGGAGGCAGTCATGAACTCAACCAAGCTCGTCCGTGTCGGCCACAAAGGGGCGCATGCCATGCACCCGGGCAACACACTTGAAAGTTTCGATACCGCGCTCGCTACGGGCGTGGACATGATCGAGTTCGACATCTTGCCCAGTTCCCCGCGGGATCCTCACTCTCCGCTTGTGCTCGCGCATGACTTGGACGACATCCATTCGCGCACGCCTGTCACGCTGACAGATGCCCTTGACCATCTTGCTTCACCCCGCTTCGACGGAATCGACTTTGATGTTGACCTGAAGATCCCCGGCTACGAGGCTCGTGTTGCTCGCGCTCTGACTGAGCGCAATCTCCAGTCGCGCTCGTTGGTTTCGTCCCAGTACGAGCGGTCGCTGGAGGCCATGAAGCGGGCCGCACCGGAGATCCGCGTTGGCTGGTCAGTTCCCAAGGCGAGCCGTGACTGGACCAAGAACCCGATCACGATGCTTCCCGCGTTCGCAATGGTCATGTGGCTGCGGCGTGCGCTGCCTGCCCAGGCTGCCGACCGAATCCGCCGTGGTGTCATTGATTGCGTGATGGCGCATTGGTGTGTTGCCACTGAGCAACTCAACGATGCTGTGCGAGAAGCGGGAGGCGAACTGTTCGTGTGGACAGTCGATGATGCCGATCGCATGCAGAGCCTCATCAATATTGGTGTAGCTGGCATCATTAGTAATGACCCCCGTCTGTTCCAGACGGCGCTCATCACAGCATGAACCCCGAACTAACCAACGACGCCGCCGACCTGCTCGGCTCAACAAGGCTGTTTTCAGCCCTTCCTGAGGACGCGCTTCTCCATATCGCAGCAGTGGCGGTACCGCGTGCGTTTGCTTCGGGTTCAGCGATCTTCCATGCTGGCGACCCGGGAGAGTCCTGTTACGTGATCCGATCCGGGCACGCTAGGGCTATCGGCGAGCATCCGGATGGCCGCCAGATCACGCTCGGTAACTTCGGTCCAGGTGACATTTTTGGTGAGTTGTCCCTGTTTGACGCCGAGACTCGGTCAGCCACAGTTGAGGCCTTGGACGATGTAGAGACCCTTGCTATCACCGGTTCCGACATGAAGGCCCTCGTCGTGGCCAACGCTGACCTCGGTTTGGAACTGGCTGCAGCTTTGGCCCGGCGGCTTCGCATTGCTAACCAGCGGATCGAGCGCCGTTCCTTCCAGACCGTCCAAGGTCGCGTAGCAGCAGCCATCCGCGAGCTGGTGGACCGAGCTCGCGTTGAAGGCGCTGGGCCTGGTCCGACGCAGGTTGTGGCCACACAGGCAGAGATTGCGCAGTTGGCTGGAACCTCACGTGAGTCAGCGAGCCGTTTCCTCGCCGAGCTTTCGCGTGCGGGAGTCGTCAAGCAAGGACGCGGTCGGCTGATTGTGGTTGACCCGCCTGCGCTTGAGGGCTGGGTCTGGTGAGCAGG
>JBAXCW010000221.1:0-2623 GCA_037141275.1 Actinomycetes bacterium | reverse complement strand
GAGAAGGCCTATCCGATGTACGACCCGGACTACGACGTCCGCGTCGGCGTCATCCGCGACTGGCTTGAGACAGTTCCAAACCTTGTTCAGGTTGGGCGTAACGGTCTTCACCGCTACAACAACTCGGATCACTCAATGCTTACCTCAATGCGCGCGGTGGAGAACATCCTCGACGGCGCTGGCCACGACATTTGGGCGGTAAACGCTGAGAGCGCTTACCACGAGGAGGACGAGGACGCTAAGGAGATTCAGCCTTACATCAACGTTCCAACTCCCAAGTCGATGGATAAGCCCCTCTCCGAGTAGGTCAAACGAGTTTCAGCAGCGTCAAGGGCCGCCATGCGCGGCCCTTTGTCTGCGCCTTTCGTGTCAAGATGGGGGAGATGTCACTTAATTCCTTCAACGCACTAAGGACCTTCAGTCACGGCGGTCGTGACTGGGAGTACTTCGATGTACAGGCCCTGAGTGACAGGTTCGACATTGCCCGCTTGCCCTTCGCGCACCGGGTTCTGTTGGAGAACCTGCTCCGTAATGAGGACGGCGTGTCAGTCCGCGCGGCTGACATTGAGGCCCTGGCTGGCTGGGATGCAACAGCCGAGCCGTCGAAGGAGATCGCTTTCGCACCCGCGCGCGTTGTGATGCAGGACTTCACCGGAGTGCCTGCGGTTGTGGACCTCGCCGCAATGCGCGACGCCATGGCAGACCTCGGCGGCGACCCGCAGAAGATCAACCCACTCGTGCCTTCTGAGCTGGTCATTGATCACTCCGTTCAGGTTGATTCCTTTGGGGCAGCGAGCTCATTTGCGCGCAATGCCGAGCTTGAGTTTGAGCGCAACCACGAGCGCTACTCTTTCCTGCGCTGGGGACAGGGCGCCTTTGATGGCTTCGCGGTCGTGCCACCCGACACCGGGATCGTCCATCAGGTCAATCTTGAGTTCCTCTCCCGTGTTGTCTTCCGCGATGAGGAGACCGGGCGCGCCTGGCTGGACACACTTGTTGGTACTGACTCCCACACGACGATGGTCAATGGGCTTGGCGTACTGGGATGGGGCGTTGGTGGCATTGAGGCCGAGGCGGCCATGCTCGGCCAGGCCATGCCAATGCTTATTCCCCGGGTGGTTGGCGTCAAGCTTGTTGGCACGCTGCCTGAGGCCACGACAGCAACAGACCTGGTGCTCACCCTCACCGAACAGCTCCGTAACCACGGTGTTGTCGGCAAGTTCGTTGAGTTCCACGGTGACGGGCTTGCGAGCCTGCCGCTGGCAGACCGGGCAACGATCGGCAACATGTCACCGGAGTTCGGCTCAACCTGCGCGATCTTCCCCGTTGACAGCGAGACGCTGCGCTACCTCAACTTCACCGGTCGCGACCCTGAACAGGTTGAGTTTGTTGAGGCGTACTGTCGTGCCCAAGGCATCTTCCACGAGCACGGGCAGGAGTCACCGACCTACTCCGAGGAGCTGGTGCTTGACCTCAGCTCCGTAGTCCCTTCAATTGCTGGGCCCAAGCGTCCGCAGGACCGCGTGCCACTGACAGAGTCCCGCGAGGCATACGGACGGGCACTGTCAGCTCGTAACGAGGTCTCCGGTGGTGGAACAGCTGTCAAGGAGGCTGTTGCGGTCAAGCTTGCCGATGGGACGGAGTTCGACCTTGCCAACGGCGCTGTTGTCATTGCCGCGATCACCTCCTGCACCAACACTTCCAACCCGTCGGTCATGGTCGGCGCAGGCTTGCTTGCCCGCAATGCGGTCGCCAAGGGCTTGAAAGCAAAGCCGTGGGTCAAGACCTCACTGGCTCCGGGGTCAAAGGTGGTCACGTCATATCTGGACAAGGCAGACCTGACCGGTGACCTCAACGCGCTGGGCTTCAACCTTGTCGGCTACGGCTGCACCACGTGCATTGGTAACTCTGGCCCGCTTCTGCCCCAGATCAGCGCCGCAGTCGCTGATGGTGGCCTTGATGTCAGCGCAGTGCTGTCGGGCAACAGGAACTTCGAAGGTCGAATCAACCCCGATGTGACGATGAACTGGCTCGCCTCACCACCGCTCGTAGTTGCCTACGCGCTGGCAGGGTCAATGGACCTTGACCTCTACAGCGATCCGCTCGGCCAAGACGCTGATGGCAATGACGTGATGCTCGCCGATATTTGGCCAACGCCCGCTGAGGTTGCCAGAACAGTTGAGTCGTGTCTGGCCTCTGACATGTTCCGCAGCGGTTATGACGGTGTGTTTGAGGGCGATGAGCGCTGGCAAGGCCTCCAGTCCCCAACCGGCGACCGGTTTGACTGGGATGGCGACTCCACCTACATTCGCAAGGCGCCCTACTTCGACGGTCTCTCCCCAACTCCGGCGGCAACCGAGCCGATTGAGGGCGCACGCGTGCTCGCGATGCTCGGTGATTCGGTCACCACTGACCACATCAGCCCCGCTGGCGCAATCCGCAAGGATGGGCCGGCCGGTAAGTGGCTTCAGGACAATGGGGTTGAACCAGTGGACTTCAACTCCTACGGGTCCCGGCGTGGCAACCATGAGGTGATGGTCCGCGGGACATTCGCAAACATCCGCCTCCGCAACCTCCTGGCTCCAGGCACTGAGGGTGGCGTGACGCTGCACCTTCCTGAGGG
>JBAXCW010000220.1:0-2641 GCA_037141275.1 Actinomycetes bacterium | reverse complement strand
ACATAGTTGCAAAGACGCAAGAACGTTACGCAAGTGCATTTGAATTAATTACTGGAAGGAAATTCTAAAATGGCGAAGATAATTGTTGAGGTTATGTTGAAGCCCGAGATTCTTGATCCGCAAGGACAAGCTGTTGCTTCAGCCCTGCCCCGCTTGGGTTTCAACTTTGCAAAGTCAGTGCGCCAAGGAAGTCGAAGGTGATTCGTGTCAAGCGCATCGGCTGGCCCGTCGGCACCTGTTCAACCGCGCGAGTCAGCAAGCCGGTTGGTGCGCCGCCGTGCTGGTGGTCGGGACTCCATGGCCCACGGGCAAGTGCCGTGGGCATATAGCGGTTGTCACCGAGAGGGATGTATACGGCGTCGGCCATGGCCGCAGAACCTACTGCGGCTGCCAACAGGCCGCCCTCGTGCCGACTAGGGCTTGTCTGCGCCCTCGTCCGTTTCCGCCTGCTCAGGGTCCATCAGAACCACGGGGATACCAAGGTTCGCATCGCGCCTGATGGTCGCGATCCGGCGGCCTGGCTGAATTGCCTCGCGGGGCGGGCCGATCAGCCCCTCTAGGTCGCGGATCGCCTTGTCAAGGTCTGCCGTTATGAAGCCCAGACCCCAACCGTGGGCGTGCTCACCCGTCACGTTGTCAGCGTGCACAACTTCAAGGACAGCATCGCCTGAGCGAACAAATCCCTGCCGGACTTCTGTGCCGTCCTCAGTCTCGCGCACGGCCTCGCGAGTGAAACCGAGTCCCATATCGCGCATTATCTGGGCGGTGCGATCGAACTCTGGGGTGGCAATGACAACCTGATCAATCGAATAGACCCCGTTCTCATGGTCCGTATCGCCTATTGCTGGTCCAACCTCCGCCGGTAAACCGTCAATGTCAGTGACTCCCTCGGGGAGATGATCAAACACCAGACACTCAATCCCGCCAAGCGGGGCAGTGAACTCGATTGTCACACCGCCAACGGCCAGCGCGTGCCCACTGATGGTGAACCCTGCCGCCGCCCACGCCTGTGGGTCAGCACCGAGCTTGATGCCGGTAAGGCTTGGTCGCTTTGCCGTATCTATCGTCATCGTGCTGCTCCTCTAAGTAAGGGCTGGGGCCTCTGGGAGTGCTGCGAGTGCTGCCTCAAGGTCAGCTTCGGAGAACTCTGGGTCCTCAAGGTTGCCCGCGAGGTAATCGTCATACGCCTGCATGTCGAAGTACCCGTGACCGCAGAGGTTGAAGAGGATGACCCTCTCCTCGCCTGCTTCCTTGGCTGCCAGCGCCTCCTCGATTGCCGCACGGATGGCATGGGAAGGCTCCGGGGCGGGAATGATCCCCTCGGTCCTAGCAAACTTGATTGCCGCGTCAAATGTGTCGTTCTGCTTGAACGCCTTGGCCTCAATGTGGCCGCTCTTGACAAAGCCGCAGAGCATTGGGGCGTCGCCGTGGTAGCGCAGACCGCCGGCGTGAAGCTCTGGCGGAACAAAGCCATGGCCCAGCGTGTACATGGGCATCATCGGTGTCATCCCGGCAATGTCGCCGTAGTCGTAGGCGTAAACCCCACGGCTCAAGGTTGGGCAGGCTGCTGGCTCTGCGGCAACAAAGCGCGTGTTGGCCTGACCGGCCAGAACTCGCCGCAGGAACGGGAAGGCGATGCCTGCGAAGTTAGAACCGCCTCCTACACAACCGACGATTACGTCTGGCTCTTCGCCCGCCATCTCCATCTGCACCATGGCCTCCTGACCAATGATTGTCTGGTGCAGGAGAACATGGTTGAGGACTGACCCGAGCGCGTAGTTGGCGTTGGGATCCTGCGCGGCAACCTCAACCGCTTCGCTGATGGCAATGCCTAGCGAGCCGGTCGGCGAGCCAGCGTTGGCCTTACCTGTTTCAGTCAGGTTGCTCGGAGACCGGTGAACGGTTGCGCCAAACGTCTCAATCATTGACCTTCGGTATGGCTTGGAGTCATAGCTGGATCCGGTCATGAAGATCTCGCACTCAAGGTCAAACATCGAACATGCGAAGGCAAGTGAGCTTCCCCATTGGCCCGCACCAGTCTCAGTTACAAGCTTCTTGATGCCAGCCTGAGCGTTCTCGTATGCCTGGGGAATGGCCGTGTTGGGCTTATGCGACCCTGAAGGCGAGCCGCCCTCGTACTTGTAATAGATGTGTGCGGGCGTGTCGAGGAGCTTCTCGAGCCTGTGAGCCCGGAACAGCGGGGTTGGCCGCCAGAGTGCGTACGCGTTGCGAACTTCCTCTGGAATCTCAATCATCGGCTCAGATGAGACCTCCTGCATGATCAACCCCATTGGGAAGATCGGTGTCAGGTCCTCAGGCCCCGCCGGCAGTCCCGTGGCTGGGCTTAGCGGTGGCAGCGGTGGCTCAGGAAGGTCTGCTGCGATGTTCACCCAGTGAGTGGGGATGTCATCTTCGCCAAGCAGGTAACGCGTCTTCTCTACGGCCATCGGAGTGGTCCTTTCCAAAACTCTGAGTGTGGAAGCACCTACAGCCTGCCACCTATCACCTAAATAAGCGACCCGAAGTTTGGAAAGGCCTGCTCAGTCGGTGAAGTTCTTGACTGGACCGGCTGACCCGTCGGGCGTTCCGCCGCGCCTCTGCGCCTCAGCCTCCGCCCGCTCACGACCGCCATGCTCAAGGC